>NZ_KK073872.1:1012500-1293182 GCF_000585335.1 Cloacibacillus evryensis DSM 19522 | reverse complement strand
GCCGAGTATTGCCCACACAGAAAACGCAGGAGAAGAAAGAGCGCAAACGTTGCTCGAATGTATCCTCACCAGAGCGAACATGGCAGAGGCGTACAAACGGGTAGT
Organism: Cloacibacillus evryensis DSM 19522; assembly: GCF_000585335.1. Taxonomy (NCBI): domain Bacteria; kingdom Thermotogati; phylum Synergistota; class Synergistia; order Synergistales; family Synergistaceae; genus Cloacibacillus; species Cloacibacillus evryensis. Next base: position 1,293,077 of record NZ_KK073872.1, on the reverse strand, counting down.
CAAAAACGGAGGTGCGTCAGGCATAGATGGAATGACAGTCCAAGCGATGTATGGACACCTGAAGGAGCACTATCCCGAACTTATCCAAAGCCTCTATGATGGAAGCTACAGGCCCCAGGCAGTAAAGAGAGTAGAAATCCCCAAAGCGGACGGAGGAAAGCGCAAGCTGGGAATCCCCACGGTCATAGACCGTATGATACAGCAAGCCATCTCCCAAGTGCTGACGCCAATATTCGAGAAGCAATTCTCCGACGGCAGCTATGGATTCCGCAAAGGGAGAAGCGCCCATCAGGCAATAGAACAGGCGAGGATATATTACGAACAGGGATACAAAGTATCAGTGGATATCGACCTGGCCAAATACTTTGACACAGTCAACCACAACCTGCTCATAAAGATGCTTCGGGAAGAGATAAAAGACGAGCGTGTAATAAGGCTCATCAGGAAATACCTCAAAAGCGGAGTAATGGAAAACGGGCTCATCAGCTCGACCACAGAAGGAACTCCGCAGGGAGGCAACCTCTCACCGCTCCTCTCCAACATCTACCTTACAAAATTTGACAAACTGCTGGAAAGCAGAGGACACAAATTTGTAAGATATGCCGACGACTGCAACATATATGTCAAAAGCGCAAGAGCCGCCCAAAGAGTAATGGGAAACTGCGTCAATTATCTTGAAGGAACGCTGAAACTCAAAGTGAACCAAAAGAAAAGTTGTATCGGAAGCCCGACAAAACTCAAATTTCTTGGTTTCTCCCTCTACCCTAGCAAAGGAGAAACGAAGATAAGGGCACACGAACAAAGCCTGAAACGGTTCAAAGACAAAATCCGAAAACTTACCGCCAGGAATCAGGGACGCTCGATAGAGACCATCATGCTAAACCTCAGGAAATACACGACGGGATGGCTGGGCTACTATGCGATAGCCGAAATGAAAAGCGCGATGTTACAGCTGACTGGATGGATAAGACGCAGGATACGGCAAATCTACTGGAAACAGTGGAAAAGGATATGGCCGAAATACAAGAACCTCAGGCAGCTGGGGATCCATCACAGGGACGCGTGGCGATGGGCAAACAGCAGGCTCGGATGCTGGCATATAGCCAGAACGTGGATACTGACCACCTCACTGACCAACAAATACCTCGCCTCGCAGGGATATGACGATATCCTGCTGCGATATGAGGCAATGCGCGCTCGTTACCGAACCGCCGTATACCGAACGGTACGTACGGTGGTGTGAGAGGACGGCCTCTCAAATAATGGGAGGCCTCCTACTCGATGTGCGCCCGACATGCACATAAACTAGGCGGTGTAAGTCCGCTACAGGCATTGCAGTGTGAACTGTTAGCCAAAGGCAAGGGTGTCCATCGTGAGGTGGAATCTGAAGGAAGCCGGAGGCAAACCCTCGGTCCGACGAACAGGAACCGCATGTGAGGCATTATGGGACGGACGAGTCTACCCCCCAAGACAAAGTCCTACACTGCACGAATCCCATGGTGTAAATGCGGCGGATATATGAGGAGAAAGTTTATGTGCTTACTCGGGGAGATCTTGCGGGGGCTTAACCTGAGTGCAATCCACCCAGAGATGGATGGATGAACCGCAAGAAGTCAGCAGAGGCCATAGTACTGGTGAGAGAAAAAAAACATCAGGAAGGGCCGAACGGTAACAAACTTCTCAGACGAAAGAAGGTCGGGCAATGCGAAGAAAGCAGAAAACTGCGCAAGCAGGCTGTTCATGCGAGGACAAGCTGGAAGCGGAAAGCACCATGAAAGCGCCGAGTATTGCCCACACAGAAAACGCAGGAGAAGAAAGAGCGCAAACGTTGCTCGAATGTATCCTCACCAGAGCGAACATGGCAGAGGCGTACAAACGGGTAGTCAAAAACGGAGGTGCGTCAGGCATAGACGGAATGACAGTCCAAGCGATGTATGGACACCTGAAGGAGCACTATCCCGAACTTATCCAAAGCCTCTATGATGGAAGCTACAGGCCCCAAGCAGTAAAGAGAGTCGAAATCCCCAAAGCGGACGGAGGAAAGCGCAAGCTGGGAATCCCCACGGTCATAGACCGTATGATACAGCAAGCCATCTCCCAAGTGCTGACGCCAATATTCGAGAAGCAATTCTCCGACGGCAGCTATGGATTCCGCAAAGGGAGAAGCGCCCATCAGGCAATAGAACAGGCGAGGATATATTACGAACAGGGATACAAAGTATCAGTGGATATCGACCTGGCCAAATACTTTGACACAGTCAACCACAACCTGCTCATAAAGATGCTTCGGGAAGAGATAAAAGACGAGCGTGTAATAAGGCTCATCAGGAAATACCTCAAAAGCGGAGTAATGGAAAACGGGCTCATCAGCTCGACCACAGAAGGAACTCCGCAGGGAGGCAACCTATCACCACTCCTCTCCAACATCTACCTTACAAAATTTGACAAACTGCTGGAAAGCAGAGGACACAAATTTGTAAGATATGCCGACGACTGCAACATATATGTCAAAAGCGCAAGAGCCGCCCAAAGAGTAATGGGAAACTGCGTCAATTATCTTGAAGGAACGCTGAAACTCAAAGTGAACCAAAAGAAAAGTTGTATCGGAAGCCCGACAAAACTCAAATTTCTTGGTTTCTCCCTCTACCCTAGCAAAGGAGAAACGAAGATAAGGGTCCACGAACAAAGCCTGAAACGGTTCAAAGACAAAATCCGAAAACTTACCGCCAGGAATCAGGGACGCTCGATAGAGACCATCATGCTAAACCTCAGGAAATACACGACGGGATGGCTGGGCTACTATGCGATAGCCGAAATGAAAAGCGCGATGTTACAGCTGACTGGATGGATAAGACGCAGGATACGGCAAATCTACTGGAAACAGTGGAAAAGGATATGGCCGAAATACAAGAACCTCAGGCAGCTGGGGATCCATCACAGGGACGCGTGGCGATGGGCAAACAGCAGGCTCGGATGCTGGCATATAGCCAGAACGTGGATACTGACCACCTCACTGACCAACAAATACCTCGCCTCGCAGGGATATGACGATATCCTGCTGCGATATGAGGCAATGCGCGCTCGTTACCGAACCGCCGTATACCGAACGGTACGTACGGTGGTGTGAGAGGACGGCCTCTCAAATAATGGGAGGCCTCCTACTCGATTTGACCTTGGTGTTGATTCTTTGACCTTATCCTCTCCCGCGGCTTGCGCCGCTGGCACTGTTTAGCGCGGAAAACCGCGCCAAACAGTGCAACACTCCTTCCGACCCGGCGCAAAAATCGTGCGCCGGCCCACCTCCCTCGGCGAGGGAGGCTTTAAAATATAAACCGCAGTTTGCCGTTCCCTCCTAATCGCGTAAATCGGCGTTTAGAAGTGCGAGTTGCTAAATAACTTTGGGCTCTGGAACCGGAGCCGTATATTAATACGGCGAGGACGCCAGAGCCCTAAGTTATGACGCAAATCGTGCTTATAAACGCCGATTTACTTATTTCCAGAGGTATTCCCCGCCCTCCTCGTCATAGTTCCAGAAATCCGCGTAGCTCAGGCGTTCCAGCGGCTTCTTCGCGTCCTTTACCTTGAGGCCGCGCTTTATGAGCTCCTGCCAGAATCCGGTGTTTGAAATATCTCCCTGAATAGTGAGATGCACAAGCCTGCCGTCGCGAATGATCGCCTTCGTATAACCGGACCGCCACTCGTTTACCACCGTTTCGTCGCCGGCTTCCGCCGAATTGGGGCCCAGAGAGAGCGTCGTCAGGCCGAAGAAATTCATCGTATTCTTCATCGCGTAGCGGTCGCTGTATTTAACGGACTCGCCGCACATGCCGCGCGCCGCCGTCTCGCCCTGCAGCGCGGCGTTCGGCCAGATGCCGGAAAGCCCCGCGACGTCGCCGGCGGCCCATATATTCTCTATGTTCGTGCGCATGCCGTCGTCGACCTTGACACACCTGTCTGTGACGACGCCGCTGCCCTCGAGGAATTCTATATTGGGGCGCACCCCCGCCGTGACGATCACAAAATCGGCCGGCAGCCGTTCACCGCTCTCAAGCAGCACCGCGCGCATGTCGCCCGCATCATCCAGTTCGGAACCGGCGGCTCTCTTCGCGAGGAAAAATTCGCAGCCCGCCTCTTCGAAAAGCCTTTGGTACGGCGCGCCGGCCACCGCGTCAAGCTGCAGCGGGCAGATACGGTCCTCCATCTCGACGACGCGGCATTTTATACCGCGTTCGCAGAGGGCGTAGGCGGCGTCAAGGCCGACGAGGCCGGACCCCACGATGACGCACTCCTTCGCGCCGAGCGCGGCGGCGTCTATCTTCTGCGCGTCCGAAAGGTCCCGCAGTCCGTAGACATTCTTCGCCTCCCGGAAGCCGGGGATCGGCGGGATAAAAAAGCGCGCGCCCGTCGTTATCAGCAGGACGTCGTAGGGCAGTTTGCCGGATCTTGCGCCGATAACGCAGTTCTCCCGCGGGCAGACCGCCGTTATCTCCTCCTCCGCGATAAAACGGATATTGTTCCTCTCGAAAAAATCCGCGCCCGCGAAATTTATCTCTTCGGCGCTCTTACGTCCGCCGAGAAAATGGTGGAGCATACAGCGGGAATGGACCTTGGCGTCCTTCGCGATGACCGTGATCCCGTCGTTCGCGCGCATTTCGCGGATCTTCTTCGCCGCGGCGATCCCCGCGGCGGAGGCTCCGATGATAAGATGTCTCATCCTACTCCACCTCCTTGAGATAGATGGCCTCTTTCGGACAGGCCCGGACGCAGCTCGGCCCCTCCTCCTTGCCGGCGCAGAAGTCGCACTTTATCACAAAAGTGCGCGTCGCGGCATCCGGCTTCGGCACGCCGTAAGGGCAGTTCATGACGCACATATAGCAGGCGCCGCATTTCGTTTCGTCATATTCGACAAGCCCCGTCTCGGGGTTCTTGCGCATCGCGCCGCTCATGCAGCTCGTGACGCACATCGGCTCGCCGCAATGACGGCAGAAAAGGGGGCGATAATGCTTCTCCCCGTCCTGCAGGATGAAATTGCGGCTCTCGTTCTCGGGGTCGTTTAAATCAAGCGAATAAATATTATCCGCGCCGTCCTTGCGGTGGGCGTTCATGCACGCAAGAGAGCAGTTCATGCAGCCGTCGCACTTATCGGCATCTATGAAAATACGTTTCATCGCCGCACACTCCCCTCTCCTCAGAGCCCCAGCGCGGCCCGCTTCTCGAGTATGATGCCCTCAAGTTTGTCCGCCGCCGAGCTAGCGTCCGGGTCAACTATCACCTGTCCTCCCGTTAGGGATTTCATCTTCTCCGTAAGCACATCCACTACAAGCTTGCTTCCCGTAATGAAGGGCGCTTCGCCAAGGTGCAGAGGCAGTCCCAGCGCAAGTCCGAAGGCGCCGTCCGCGAGCGCCTGTTCCTCAAGCCACTGCGGCGCGGAGAGCACGAGCGGCATCTGCGGCAGATCTATTCCGATCTCCGCGGCAAGCTCCGTCGCGACGATCTCCAGGCGTCCGATCGCGAGGCAGGGACCAAAATTCAACACCGGCGGGATTCCCAATTTTTTGCAGATCGCCCTGAGCTTCGGACCGGCCAGTTCGGCCGCTTCCGGCGACATCAGTCCGCAATTTTCAAGGCCGCCCGACGAACAGCCGGCCGAAAGGACGATGATGTCACGCTTGATGAGCTCCTTCGTCAGCTCTACCGTGAGTACGTCATGGCCGCCAAAGGTAAGGTTGGAACAGCCGACGACGCCGGCGACGCCCTTGATATCGCCTGATACGATCAGGTCTATCAGCGGCTTCCAGCTGCCGCCGAGGAAATCCTTGAGCGATACCTCAGAGACGCCGGTGAGCGTATCACTGTTCCCATGCTCCGGCTGCAGATTCAGGGCGACCTCGCCGCGGCGCGCTTTGTAGGAGGCGATGACGGCGTCGATGATACGGTCGCTGTCCGGCGCGCGGCTTTCAAAGACAAATGGCATATACTCCGCGTTCGACTTCTTCGCCACATCGTCAAGACATATCTGTTTGATATTGAGCATGTCGCAGATAGGCTCGATGCCAGGCAGCGTGCAGTTGAACTCCGAAAGCACCGCGTCGATCGCGCCGGTGGCCAGCACCGCCTCCGACGTATAATTATTGCCGGCGTGCCCGACAAACACCTCTTCATAATGTGCCCCGCGCAGCTGCAGATCCTGTCCCACACAGGTACAGCCGACGAGGCGGAAGCCCTTCGCCCCCACTGCCGCGGCCTTCGCCGTGACTTCGGGATCGGTGAGGCGGTCCTGAAGATAAGAGAAACAGGAATGCTGATGGCCGGTGATCATGATATTTATATAATCGGGATCAATGACGCCAAGCCCGACGGGGGCAAGGCGGATCTCCGGCTCGCCGAGCATCACGTCATTCAGAAGGTTCGTGAGCGTCAGGCCGTAAAGCCCCGTCGATATGCCGAGCTTGAGACAGGTGAGCAGCATATCGACCGGATCGGAATTAAGGTTCGTCGAGCACTTCACCACGCCCTTCACGATCTCCGCGTTCGCGCCGCCAGGGAGGATGCCAAGCTTCTCCCAGTTTGCGCGGCGCGGCGCGTATGCCAGCTTATTCACCAGCGCCATCTTTTCATATTCGGGCTTATAAAGGTCCGCGAGCACCATCTCCGCAACGGCAAGCGCCTTATCATACTTATCGGCCGCCGTAACGCCGAATAACCCGCAGAGGCGGTCAAGCGCCTTCTCTCCCTTGATCGCGCCTCCGGCAAGCGCAGTATTCTTAAGATTAAGCGCCGTATTCTCAACGATATGGATATAACAGCCCGAGCCTGCGGCAACGGCGCGCAGAAAGTTGCGTGAAACAATTACGTCCGCCGTCGCGCCGCAGATGCCTTTAGGCGCTTTCGGAGTCACGCGGCAGGGGCCGTTTGAACAAAGGCGGCAGCAGACCCCTTGCAGGCCAAAACCGCACTTTACCGACTGCCCCTCGACACGATGATGCGACGTCTCAAGCGGCAGCGAACGGATAAACGCCTCGAGCGGCTTATCCGCGCTCTTACAGGTGCTGCACCCAAAACACTGATTCATAAGAATTCCTCCCTCGCCCTATCGGCATATTTAGATAATTTTTATCCACTTTACACACAAAAAAATAGAACGCTGTTCATTACAGCATTTTTCCTATATACCATCGCTTCAGCAGCTCTTCGATCTCATTCTGGACTCCCTTGAGGCTGCTGTGGAAATGACACACGCCGCAGTGAGAGCGCCGCCACGGGCACTTGTATCCGGGGTCCATGCAGGCATTAACAAAAATATCATCGTTGATGCAGCGCATCAGGTCATAAAGAGAGAGCTCGTTGAGGTCGGCCTTCAGGCGGCACCCGCCTTCCTGACCGCGGAACACCTCCACATAACCGCAGGCGGCCAGCTTCTTTAAAATCTTATAGGCAAACTGGACGGGGACAAGCTCCAAATCACAGACCTGACGCACCGTCATACGCTCTCCGCAAGACAAAGCCCGCAAGATGCGCACCGCATAATCAGTCTCCCGCGTCATGATCATCGAAGTATCCCCCCTTTCCTTTTTTCTTCAAATCTTGTTTTTAGAATATCATATTGGATAAAAATTATCAAGTTATATTGCGCACCGTGACCATTACGTCAAATGGGCCGAGATGCATGGATGGGCCGTTGTTAGTGAACTCTATGCGGATCGGTATCATCTCTTCTAAATGAAAATCCGCAACAACACTTTTTGCCTAAACTTTGGGTATTAACTTTAAAACTCGTAATGAGACCACATACTGATGATTTTTACCGTTCTGTTCTCTTCGTTCACTTCGTATACCAGACGATGCTTGATATTGATGCGCCTGGAATAAGCTCCCCGCATACCGCCGACGAGTTTCTCATACGGCGGCGGAGACTGAAACGGGTTGATTCTGATAATATCTATCAGGGCGCGGGCTTTGAACTCCAATCCGGATGCCTTTAAATTAGGTATATCAGCCGCCGCTTTTTTCGTATAGACGATAGAATACCCTACCATGACACTTTATCTTCGGCAATACAATCTTCCAACGGAGTGTTGAGCCCCTCTACGATCTTCTCTTTCATGCCTGGGATCGATGAGAGGTACAATGTCTCCATGAGTCCATTGTAATCTTCCTCGCTGAGGATCACCGCATTTCCGTCCTTGGTGCTGATGTTGACAGGTTCGTTATATTTTATTGTCTGCTCAAGAAGCATGAAGATATTTTTTCGGAAATTTGTGATGTTGGTATTCAACATATTATCCCCCCCTTAATATTACGTACATAATAGCGTACATATAGAGGAGTGTCAACACACGGGATTTCCTTTTGCAGGAGAAGGAAATTAAGCTAGAAGTAAAAAAGCCTTTACCCCCTTGCCAAAACCTAATTTTAAATTTAGGATAATCTAACATGTAATATTTGATTTGCATAGATAATTGTGAGGTGACAGCTTTGTACATCGAGCGGGCGATCGAAAAAAGCATTATTGAAACAGATATGTCTTTTCCTGTCGTACTTCTTACCGGGGCCAGGCAGGTTGGGAAAACTACGGTTTTAAAGAAATTAGCTCAGAATAGCGGGCGAAAATATGTCACGCTTGACGACCCGGCGGCAAGAGAATTAGCCTCCCGTGAGCCGGAGCTTTTTCTTCAGAGGTATGAACCGCCTGTCTTGATCGACGAAATTCAATACGCGCCCGATTTGATGACGCATATAAAAATATATGTTGACAGCCACGGTGACGAACGGGGAATATTCTGGTTGACTGGCTCACAGGTATTCCATCTTATGCGCGGCGTCAGTGAAAGCCTTGCCGGAAGGGTGGGTATATTAAATATGGCGGGGCTTTCCAATGGAGAGATCAACGGTTCTGTTTTCTCTGAATTCACAACATCGCCGGATATTCTTATGACAAGGCTTAAAAGCGCCGTTCCGATGGATTTAATGCAGGTTTATGAGAGGATATTCAGAGGTTCGATGCCGGCGCTTTACGCGGCGGATACAGATTCGGAGAAATTTTATTATTCATACGTACAGAGCTATCTGCAAAGAGACATCAGGGATTTGACGCAGGTCGCGGATGAGAATTCCTTTTACCGTTTTCTCTGCGTAGCCGCCGCGCGCAGCGGTTGTATGCTGAATTATGAGGCGATGGCAAGGGAAGCTGACGTCTCCGCGCCTACGGCTAAAAGGTGGCTGTCGCTGCTCGTAACCTCCGGCATTGTTATCCTGATAGAGCCATATTTCAGCAATGCGCTGAAAAGAGCCGTCAAAGCCCCGCGCATGTATTTCCTTGACACCGGCCTTTGTTCGCATCTGACACGCTGGACGTCTCCGGAAAACCTTGAAGCTGGCGCGATGTCAGGTGCGATTTTTGAGACATGGGTCGTCAGCGAGATATACAAAAGCTTTATCAATACAGGCAGACGCCCGCCTCTTTTTTACTACCGGGACAGCAACAGCAGGGAGGTGGATTTGATCATAGCCAAAGACAACACTCTCTATCCGATAGAGATAAAAAAAAGCGCCCATCCAGTCAATGCGTCCAGGCACTTCAAAGCGCTGCTGCCCGAAGGGGAAGAAAAGGACTCTGATAACAGCGGTGAAATATTTGCCGTACAAAACTTCAATCTTGGCGAAGGCGCCGTGATATGCATGTCTCAAGATCTATTACCGATCAACAAACACAATTGGCTGGTCCCGGCATGGCTTATATAAAAAACCCCCGGACACGTGGCGTAGAATTACGCTCTGTGTCCGGGGTTTTTAAGTTACTGTTTCGCGAGCTCGTCCAGCCTTGCCTGGATGGTCGATATCTCGCCGTTGATGGAGGCGAGCTTCGCCTCTTCCTCGGCCTTGTCCTTGCGGAGCTTTTCGAGACGCTTGATCAGGCGGTCGGTCTCATATTTCGCGGCGGCCTTTCCCTGAAAGAGCTTAGCAGGGTCGTCGTTTGCTATGTCCCAGATAAATTCCGTTCGCCTGCCATCCGTTATCGGGCTTATCGTCGGAGAAAATATTAGGCGTACCTGTTTGACCCCTTTCAGAAGGTCCTTTCCTGTCTTTTCATCATATCTTCTGAAAAACACGAGACCTTCTTTCTCTCCCTGAAATTTGAAGTTGAACCTCTTGTCGTAATCGGCCATTTTATATTCTTTGTTGCCTATCATCAGCTTGACCATTACGTCAAATGGGCCGAGATGCATGGATGGGCCGTTGTTAGTGAACTCTATACGGATCGGTATCATCTCTTCCAGTTGAAGGGTGTTCAACAGCCTGTATTTATACTCGTCGGCCTCCTGCTGGGTCCAGAGGTTTTTCTGAGCCTCGCTCTGCACGAGGGCTTCAACATACTCCGTCGAATAATATGTCGCCCTTATCTCTAAATTAGATACCTGATCCTCCCTGTCGATCAACTTTATCTTCTTGCCCCACCTTGACAGTATCTGATCTGTGGCGGCGGCGTTTGCGACGGCAGCCAGTCCTATAAGCAGACATGCGACTGCTAAAATCATCCTTACACTTCTTTTCAAATTTATTTCCTCCTGTTTTTAAAAATATTGATGATTTATGTTTGATAAATCCGTAAAATAAAAAACAAGCTATAAATCCTGAATAATAAGGCGTAAAAAACAGAGACCCTTGCGGGTCTCTGTTTTTGGTGTTAAGTGAGTTAAATTAGAAATTGACCGTTGTACGGAACTTGACGACGTGGTTGTCTCCGTTCAGGTAATCGGCAGGGTTTGTATCACCGTAGTCGATATGGTCGTAGGTGAGCTGGAAGGCTATCGCCGGTGTGTACTGATAGTTCACACCGATCGTATAGTTCTTCGCGTCATCGAGCCAATCTTCGTCGTAATCAGCCTGAGCATACTTCAGGAATGTGCTCCACTTGTCGTTCCACTGCTGAGTGGCGCCGATCATCCAGAACGTTGATGTGCTGTCCGCGCCGACCGGCCTGTTATCGGAGATCGAGGGAACTACACCCCAGTCCATATTGTTCTGCTGATTGAGCCCCATGAAGGAGTTGTCGACCTGCTCATACTGGAGCCAGAGGCTGGTGAACTTGAGGGCTTCCTGTTTCACGTCGAGGACGGCCTTCCATGCCTTCGGGCTGTCTTCCGCGACTGCCCAGTTGTCTCCAAGCTTCTGGAAGTAATAAATACCCTTAAGCTCAATAGCCGGCGTAAACTTGAATCCGGCATAGATACCATAGTTATTTACATCCATATCAAACTCATCGGGGAGGCCGGCATCGCCTACAAACCAGTAACCGGTCGCGCCAAGCACGAACTTCTCGTTGGGCTTCCAGTTGAGGTCGAGCATGTAGTTCATATAATTGCCAGCCGCACCGTCCCATGCATAGGTGGAGTTACGACCGATAACCGCGGTGGCAGTGAAAGCGTTCCATGCTTTGTTGAGCTGGAATCCGTCTGTACGCTTGCTGCCGAAAATCGGGTTCGAATCATATTCCCAATAGAGGCCATTGTCGCCTTCAAAGTCGACAAGCCAGCGTCCAACGCGGAAGTTGATATCGTAGGGAAGCTTCGTGTCTACAAAGATACGGTCCCAACGTGTATCAGCGCCGCTGATATCACCGCGGCCCGTGCCCGCTACGTACTGTCCCATACGGAGACGCGCATAGAGCGACGTTTTGTCGTCTATCTGCTTCTGGAGCGTAAGGTTGAACCATTCCTTGTGGAATTCAGTGCTGGCGCCGTTTTCATTATACCAGTTGTTGTCGTCGCTGCTGAAGTTGGCGTCAAACTTGAAGCTTCCTGAAAGCCTCCACCCGCCGAGGTTCTTCTCAAGAATCGCGACTCTCTTGTCGAGTTTGTCGACCTTCACGCCGAGTGCGTCGAGTTCGTCTTTGAATTCCATGACGAGCTTCTTGAGGAGTTCGAGATCCTGCTTGCTGGGCCTTGTCAGCGTCGATCGCCACGAGGGCGCGCGCTACTACTGACGCCATCTCATAACGTGTCGCGGGCTGTGCACCCTTGAATGCGCCGTCAGGATATCCTGATACGATTCCGCGCGAAGCGAGAAGACCTACCGCGTCATAGGCCCAATGGCCCTGGGGTACGTCCATGAACGGGTTTGTTGCTGCGAGTGCCGGAGCGGCGAACGCTACTACGGCAACCATTGCGAGTACTGCCATAAACTTTTTCATTACTTGTACAACCCCCTTGGTTGTTTTTTAGTTTTTTGTATTACGCGGAAGCTCCGCTTTAGGGGTTGCCGGCATCCATACTCAAGTCTCCAAAGTTTCCTTGCTCTATGTTTGTCGTCAGCCTTTTCAGCCTTGCCGCCGCCTTAAAATCTGCTCTCCTTTATTGGCTGGGGGTTGGTTTTCACCTCTCTTTCTTGCCGTCCAGGGTCGTCGCAGAATTCCAAGCTATTTGGGGTCCAGATTGTCAATGTGCTTCTTTCCAGCGAACACTTTTCTCTATTCGCTTGTAAGCATTATACATACATTTTTTTATAGGGGCATGGGCCTATAGCCTCATATTAAAAGACTTTGGGCTATTTTATGTCTGTATTTTGTTATATTTTCTTGTCTCGTTACACCAGTTTTATACAAAATGGAGGATTGAAAAAATGGCACAGCTTTATCTTACACAGTCGGTTTGTGACAAGGCAAGCCCAAGAAGCAAGCGTTACGACCTGCGGGATACCTTCGTTCGCGGGCTGTTTCTCCGCGTAGAGGTCTCCGGCAGAAAGACATGGTATCTAAGTTATCGGACGCCGTCGCCTGAGAAGAGGCTCAAGAATAAAAAGATAATTTCCGCATCGCTTGTAAATCTTGCCACGGCACGCAAGATCGCCAGAGAATATTTGGCGAAATTGTATCTGGAAGGGGTAGACCCCGCCATTCTTATGAATCCTAAGAGGCCTGTTTATTCCGGCGTCACTCTGCGAGAGTTGATCGACGCGTATGAACCGTGGGTCAACTCCCACCAAAAGAGCGGCGCGGTCACGCTGAGAGCTTTGAGGCTTTTCAAAGAGTTTCTTGATCTCCCCGTCGCCTCTCTTTCAACCGGCTGTATCGAGCGCTGGCAGATGGATAATATCGGACAGATAAAACGCGCCACTATCAATCGGCGTATCGCGGCATTACAGGCGGTGACATCCTGGGGCGTAAAGCATGGCTTCCTCAAAGAGGTTCCGTTCAAGGCCCCCAAACTGCCTCAAACAGATTCCAAAGTGGTGGCACGTTTTTTAACTAAAGAGGAACGCGTAAGTTTAATGGCCGCGCTCAACGACAGGGAGCGACAGCAGGGAAAGGACTATCTGAAACCTGCCGTCGTCCTAAGTTTGAACACCGGCATCAGAAAGGGAACTCTGCTGGGACTTAAGTGGGAAGATGTTGATTTCAAGCTGCGTACTCTCAGTCTGCGCGCGGAGATCATGAAGGGTGGAAAGGACGCGATCATTCCGCTGAATAAAAAGGCTTATAAGGCGCTTGCCGATTGGCAGAAATTTTGCGGAGCCGACAGCGGCTTTATTTTTTCCGCCCCGGACGGAAGTCAGAGGAATGATATAACGCGCCCTTTCATGAGGGTGGTGGATAAGGCGGGGCTAAAAAATTTCACGTGGCACTGCCTGCGGCATGACTTCGCAAGCCAACTCGCGATCGAGGGGGTCCCGCTTCATATAATACAAAAATTATTGTGCCACGGCTCTATCGCCATGACGCAAAGGTATGCTCATCTTTCGCATAATTCTTTGGAGGAAGCGGTCAGTATGCTTCGGCACTAATTACTCATACGTCGTACATCTCAAAAGTACGTAAAAAAACACCGCAGCAGTCACGGGGAGCTGTGCATTCAAGGGTGCACAGCCCGCGACACGTTATGAGATGGCGTCAGTAGTAGCGCGCGCCCTAGTGGCGATCGACGCTGACAAGGCCAGCAAGCAGGATCTCGAACTCCTCAAGAAGCTCGTCATGGAATTCAAAGACGAACTCGACGCACTCGGCGTGAAGGTCGACAAAATTGACAAGCGCGTTGCGGTTCTTGAAGATCGTCTCGGCGGATGGAAGCTCTCCGGACAGTTCTGGTTTGACGCTAACTTCGCCGGCGGAGATCAGGCAGGAAGCGCTTACACATCGAACGGACTCGACACAGATTTTGAGAAAGACCGTTTCCGTCTGACGCTCACCAAGCAGATCAGCGACACCACCAGCTTCTATGCCCAGTTCCGCGCGGGCAGCGAAGGTTCCGGCGGTAAGAGCGGTTATGGAGATGTCGATGGATTCAATATCCGTCAGGTCTATGTCGACACAGTGCTTCCCTATGGCGTAGGTTACCGCGTCGGGCGTTTCTTCCTCGACTTTGAAGGCGACCACGATCTCTACATCGACAACGACGCCATCTACGGCGACTATCGTGTAGACGGTTTCCAGTTCACGAAGACATGGAACACCTTCTCCGCGAAGGCTGTTATTGGACGCAACACGTTCAGCGGCGCTTACAAGTCTCCTGCTTACAGAATAAACGGAGCTGGTGACGTTGTGATGAATAGTGGTAATCTTTATGATACAGCTCAGATGCACTACGCCCTTGACCTTACCTGGCAGCCCAATGAAAAGTTCTTTATTGGCGCCAACGGCGTTTGGGTTAAGGATGACAGCGACCTCGCGGCCATGGAGGATATGGATTACAACACCTACAGCGTCTATGCGTCCTATAACTTCACACCGGCCGTCGCCCTCCAGGGAACCTACTACTGGCAGGACCTCGATGAAGGGATTGCAGGTGGTTTTGAAGATAGCCCGAAGGCTTGGAGAGCAACCCTTGCTGTCAAACAGGATCTGCTTAAGTTCACAGGGCTTCGCTTTGAATATCAGCAGCAGGATAATACCTTCAACGGCGTAAGAGATCCTTACAGCTTCGGCGTCAATTCCGCAAACGCCGCTTCGATCTCCGACAATATGCCTTGGAACGACGGTACAACGAAGTTGTTCTTCATCTATGCCGACCAGAAATGGAACGACAAGTGGAGCAGCTACCTCCGTTATCAGCAGGCTGATTTCGACACGACCGGCCTTGATGACGCGAAGGGTTACGGCGCTGGCGTAACTTATCAGTACACGCCCGCCATCGCTTTCCGTCTCGCCTACGACTGCGTTGACTATGGAGATGGCAACATCTTTAATCATGGCGACGATTTCAAAGACGGCAAAGACCACGTATTCCAGTTCCGCACAGCGATCAATTTCTAATTGGACGATCTGCTGAACAAAAACAATTAACAACTCTAAAACAGAGGCCCTTTGGGCCTCTGTTTTGTTAAGAGCACAGGCTTTCTCATAACCATCGATCTATTTTTACCGGCTTTATCAAAGCAATGCAAATCAGACTGGAGGAAACTCTTTTGAGAAAAAAAATAATACCCATCCTGCTTATCACGGCGCTTTTGAGTCTGCTGGCGATACCGTTCGCCAGCGCAGACAGCTTTGGACAGATTCTCGACCGATGGACGAAATCGCGTAAGTATACGGGAGAAGACAAGCTCAGCAACCTCGAAATAAAGGCCACATACTACTCAGCCGAGTTTATAGAGGCTTATATACAGAAAGAGGCGGAAGCAAACCTCTGGACTAAGCAGGAGGCCGAGGATTATAAATATAAATTCCTCAGCGCCCTAAAATTAGACGAGATGATTCCAATTCAAATAGAATTTAATAACAATGCCGAGACAATGCATATGGGGCCATTTGACATCATGGTCAAACTGCAAATAAAAAACAAAAGTTATAAACCGGTAGACTATGACAAACGGTTAAACTTTAAATTCCAGGGCAGGAAGGAAGGTCTCGTATATTTTCCGCGTTATGACGAAAAGACAGGCAGGGACCTCTTGGAAGGGGTGAAAAACGTCACGCTGGAATTGCGCAGCGCCGTCGCTCCCACAATTACCAAAGGGCAGCCGACAAGGTTCATCTGGGATGTCTCCGACGACGCCCCGCAAAAATTATATCAAGGCACGACCGCGGCGCGTATTGAGACCGACCGCCTGATCAAGCGTCTCGAAAAGCTTCGCAAGGACAAGGCCGAGGAAGAGGCGAAGCTCGCATCCATCAACGGCGAGATCTCGACCATTCAGTCAAGGCTGGACGAGCTCGCAAAGGTCCAATGACAGAACCATAACAATATGAAAAAGAGCAGAGGCCCTCGCGAGTCTCTGCTCTTTTTATTTTAATGTATCTGAACGTTTAGAAATTGATGGTCGTGCGGAAGCGGACGACATGGTCCTTGCCGCGCGCCACTTCGGGATCACCGACGGCCCAGCCGTTGTCTCCGTGGTCGACCTGGTCGTAGGCAAGCTCAAAACCGATGGCGGGCGTGTACTGGTAACCAACGCCAAGGCCCCACTCCGTCGCGTCGTCAAGCCCCGCGGTATCGTAGCCGACGTTCGCGAAACGAATGAAGGTGCTCCACTTGTCGTTCCACTGCTGGTCGGCTTTCACAAACCACCACTTTGAGGTCCCGTAAGGGTTTGCGTATTCCATGTTTCTGCCGACATGGTCATAGGCTCCCCCGCCTATCGAATAGCGGTCGTTGTAGCCGAGGAAGGTGTTGTCCTGCTGTGAATATTCGATCCAGAGCCCGGTGAATTTGAGAAGATCCTGCTTGACGTCGAGGACGGCTTTCCACGCTTTCGGGCTGTCTTCGTACGCCGCGCCGGAGACGTCTTTGCCAAGATCCTGGAAGTAGTAGATGCCCTTCAGTTCGACCGCCGGGGTGAACTTATAACCGGCATAGAGACCGTAGTTTTTGACTCCAAGATCGCCGGCCGTGTCGGGCGTTGAATCGTCGTCGAACCAGTAGCCGGTCGCGCCCGCAAAGAACTTCTCGCCGGGCTGCCAGTTGAGGTCAAGCACATATGTCATGTGGGTACCGCTGCCGCTGTCGTTCATGCCGTCGATACCAAGATTGTCGTTGCGTCCGACGACCGCCGTCGCCCTGAAATTGCTCCACTGCTTGGTGAGGCGGAAGCCATCCGTGCGGAAGTCGCCGAAGACGGCGTCGTTGTCGGTGTAGAGGCCGTATTCTTCTTCAAAGTCCACGGTGAAGCGCCCGACGCGGAATCCGATATCGTACGGAAGCTTGGTATCTAAGAAGAGATGCGACCACATCATGTGCTGCAGGTCGCCGCGTCCGTTGACGTCATCTCCCGCGTCGTCGGCGCCAGTACGGTATTCGGCGTAGAAGTATGTGTTTTCGTCGATCTGCTTCGTCAGATAGAGACGGAACTGCTCTTTTTCAAAGTCGTTCTTTTTATTGCTTTCGTTGTAATAGTATTGCCCGTTGTCGGTGTCGTTGGCAAACTTCGCGTCGAACATAAATGTCCCGCGGATCTTCCATCCGCCGACACCGTCTTCAAGGACCGCGACTCTCTTGTCGAGTTTGTCGACTTTCACGCCGAGGGCGTCGAGTTCGTCTTTGAATTCCATGACGAGCTTCTTGAGGAGTTCAAGATCCTGCTTGCTGGCCTTGTCAGCGTCGACCGCCACGAGGGCGCGCGCTACCACAGACGCCATCTCATAACGTGTCGCGGGCTGCGCGCCTTTGAATGCACCGTCAGGATATCCCGACACGATGCCGCGCGAAGCGAGAAGGCCTACCGCGTCATAGGCCCAATGGCCCTGCGGAACATCCATAAAAGGATTTGTCGCCGCCATTGCAGGAACGGCCATTGCCATAGATGCGATCATTGCGATTACTGCAAGAATTTTTTTCATTACACTGCAACCCTCCTGGTTGTCTCTGAGTTTTCTATAGAGCGAAAGAATTTTTGTGAGGGGCTGGTCCGGGTCAAGTTCAAGATTCCAATGTTTCCTTGATTAGTTCTCAGACATCAGCCGTCATATCATTCTCCCGCCTTAAAATCCGTACACCCTTAGTGGCTCTGGCCGGTTTCACCTCTCTTTTCAGCCTTTGGAAGTTACGGGATTCTAAGCGATTGGCAGCCGCGAAATATAAATAAAGTAAAAATTTCTATTTTCAAGGTGCCGAACAACGCCGATAAATAACCTATAGTTAGTCTTTGCTAACATATGGCGGTGGTTATGTTAGCACTGTCTAACTATTTTGTCAAACCATGTAATTTGCCTTTACTATCTTTACTAATAGTAGGATAAATCGAAGAGGAAAGGTAAACTGGGATTTACGCTTTAAAAGCCTCCCTCGGCGAGGCGGCTAGGGAGCCAAATCAGAGTTTTTCTGATTTGTGCGAATCGGCTGGTAGGCACACCAGAGGTGGCAGCCGCACATTTTTTACGATTTATGCTTTTAAAGCCTCCCTCGCCGAGGGAGACTGACTATATTAAGTCAAGCCCTTAAACAAAAAAAAAGAGAAAGTATCTATAATTGTAAACAGCAGATACTATCAAAGTAATACTAAGCCTCTGTAAAGGCAATGTTTTATCTCTAGTCTGTTATTGCTCAGAGATAAAGTCACTCCATAACAGATCTGAGAAAATGTCACTATGAGCCAGGAGCTAGTGACAATGACGAAGAAGGAAGTAAGGCGCGTTGAGGTGTTGAGTATCGCATTATCAGGAGGATTGACTAACAAAGATGCGTCTGAGCTGCTCGGTGTTTGCGTCAGGCAGTTTATCAGAATCAAGAAGAAGTTTTTACAGGAAGGAGCACAAGGGTTGGTTCACGGTAATCGTGGTAGGAATCCCGTCCATGCGATTACCGATGAGATCAGAGGGGAGGTAGTGAGTCTTTTTAAGGAAAGGTATTATGACTTTAATATCTCTCATTTTACCGAACATCTTAATGAAAGGGAATGTATCAGTATCAGCCGGTCGTCGGTGTCTCGTATTCTGAAGTTGGAGGGAATAAGGAGTAAGAGGTCGGTAAATAAAAGCCCAAAGCACATCGTCCGAGGCAAAGGAAGGAATCGTCCGGCATGTTATGGCAGACAGACGCGAGCAGCCATAAGTGGTTTGGCAAAGATGGAGATAGTAGCAACCCTGCATGCTTTTATGGACGATGCCGCAGGTATTGTTACCGGTGCATTCTTCATAGAGAGTGAATGTTTTGTCGGATATGCGGAGGCTATAAAGATGGGTATAAGGGATTATGGACTGCCCCTTTATATTTACAGCGACAGGCACACGAAAATTCAAGTCTCCTAAGGAGCTGACCCTCGAAGACGAATTGAAAGGCGTATCAATTCACCTGTCGAATTTTGGCCATGCACTGAATGATTTAGGCATAAAGCAGATATTTGCCAATACGCCCCAGGCTAAAGGACGTATAGAACGGCTGTGGAATACTTTTCAGGACAGGCTTGCGGCGGAACTCAGGCTCAATGGAATCAGGAACATTGAAGAGGCTAATAGCTTCCTCCCACTCTTTCTGGATGATTACAACGCCAGATTTTCCGTTGAACCAAAAGTAGAAAACTCTGTGTATCTCAAATTCGACAAGAGAATTGATCTGGATCTGGTCTTTGTTCTGCGCTGTGAAAGAAAGATAGGCGGCGGAAACACTATATCTTACAACAGTCGGATATATATTCCGGTTGACGGCAGTATATACATGACTCCAGGAAGCACCGTTGAAGTTAGACAGACCGTTAAAGGAGAGATATACATCATGCGTAACGACAGGGCTATATTGATGAAACAGGTGGAGATGCCGAAAAAAGCGACCCATAGTGATTCAAAGAAAAAGCAGGTGTTGTGTCACCACACAAACCTGCTTCAGACCACCCCTGGCGGGGCAGATCTACAAATGTGACTACCAAGGATGATGCCATAATTCAAAGGAATAGTGACATTTTCTTTGACCATTTGGGGTGACTTTTTCTCTGGCTATTGACATGTTTTATCTCTAGTCCCGTTCTTGTTTTTTACGGCTAAGCTACTTTTGGATCATATTCTTCATTTTCTTTCAGTAAATGGAATATCAATCTTATCAGTTTTTTAGATAGGTGTCCTAAAGCCGAATTGTAGTGTTTGCCTTCCTTTATTTTTTTGTCCAAATATTGTTTGTACTTTAGATTGTTGAGAGAACATAAGCGAGCACCCTGCATGATCGCCCATCGCAGATATGCAGAGCCGCGTTTTACCATGTGGGTGTGGCTTGCCGTGAAGTTTCCTGACTGGAATGTGGATGGGTCGAGTCCCGCGAATGCCTGAAGTTTGTCTGCAGATGAGAAGAGGTTGATATCCCCTATTTCCGCTAATATCACGGAAGCTATACAAAAGCCTATTCCAGGTATAGAGGTAAGTTTTGTCCCAGATTTTTCAACCTCGTTTTTCAGTTCACCGTCTATTTTTGCAATACGTTTGTTTAGCAGGCAGATCTGCTCTATTGTATCCGACATTATGTATGACAAACGCTTTATTGGCCGTGGCGATGGATTCTTTCGCCATTGCTTTAACCTGTTCAGCCGTTTCTTTTCCATACCTTCCACGAGAGCTGCTTGAGAGGGTATCTGTGAGCTGGGAGATATTACAAATAGAAATATATGATGCACCGGGAAGTTCTTTTAACATAGCCATGACGGAGGAGGAAGTGGGGTTTAAGCCTAGAGAACCAAGTTCTGGGAATAAGAGGTCGACATAGCGTGACATGTCAGCTTTGAGCTTGCTGCGCTGTTTTACGAGACTAAAACGATACCTGCATAGTGTTTTCATTTCCTGATTGTGGTAAGATGAAGTTGCAGGGTTTGCGGCCGTCGATATCAAAAGCTCAGCGATGAGCATGGCATCAGCCTTATCGGTTTTTGTCTTGCGCAGGGAACGTGATTTACGATATTGATTTACCAGAAAAGGATTGAATATTGTGGTATCAATACCGTTAGAGTTTAGAAAAGCCACTATGTTGTGAGCGTAGTGTCCGGTAGCTTCAAGCCCTGCTTTCACTTCTCCATGATTGAAATCACCGCCACAAGCCTCTTTGATGGCATTAATTAGCAGAGCAAAGCCTTGAGAGTTGTTTTTCAAAGAGAAGCAAGGACGAAGGCAAGTAGCGTGATCGCTGAGAATAACACAGTCGTGCTTATTCTTAGCGATGTCGATGCCGACATAGATCATAATAAAACCATCTTTCTCAATTAAGATACGCTGTAACCCACGGTCTTTTTGCATATGGAACCTCGATAGATATAAACTGTCGCGCAGTATCTGACTCATCACCATTCAAGCAAAAAGCCGTGGCCGGATCCTCCCTCAAACCGTCGTGCGGTACGTGGCACAACCGGTCCACAGCGTTAGTCGTTTATTGTACAGGATTGCTCTTGAGTTTTCCCTGTCCTTCAACGACTGCACTTATTATACGAGGTGGCATGACGCGGTGTTTTTCCGCGTCATGACGGAAGGAGTGTTGCTCCGTTTGGCGCGCGGTTTTCGCGCCGAACGGAGCCCGCGGCGACAGCCGCGGAAGAAGCGGAAGATGATAAGATCAAGAGCAAAGCACAACCCAAGGTCAAAACTCCTTCCGGCCCTTCGGGCCACCTCCCTCGGCGAGGGAGGCAAGGGCAAAATCTAAACCAAAATCGTTGAATATCGACAAACGGCTTTTTGTGGATGCCCGCTAAATCGCTGTTTACCGTTCACTTTCAATTTGGCAAATCGCTGTTCACGCATTCGCCCTGATTTGTTTGTTTTTGATCTTTAAGTGTTTTTTATACGGGCACGGTTTGTAAGTTATCGGGACGGATAACGCGTTTAGTCCGTCACGCCGACTACGACGCAGCGGATATCGCCCGAAGCGTCTTTTATCGCTCTCAGGCTTTTTGTGTGGGTGTAGGCGGCGTTTTTGTTTTCATTTGGGGTAACGGCGACCTTTTGTATGTAGGCTCTCTCAATGGAACCGTCCGGCAATTCAACGGGCGGGATGCGCGGGATACGCAGTTTGTCGGCGGAGGCAGCGAATTTGTCGGTGTAGTGAAGGTCTATTGTTTGGCAGGAGAATCCGCAGCTGCGGTATTCCTCGGTCATTATCTGAAAAAATCCAGGGGAAAGTTCTATCGTGGGATCGTCCTGCGGTTCGGCTGAAAGGGCGAAGGTATTTTCTTTGGCGAGGTCTTTTATGCTGACTCGAAACCACTCTTCGGCCAGCGCCGAGGCTTGGGCGGCGGCGTTTTCGATTCTCAGCCGCCCGGCGGCGGCAGTGTCTTCGTCGAACATCGCCCTCGCGGTCTGGAGGGCGAGCGCCGCGAAGGTCAGGAGCACGCCGCCTAATATGAGTACCGTGACGATCACGAAACCGCGGTCTCTGCCTGAAGTATTTTTAGCTCCCGCTGATCGCCGGCATGACGGGAAGGGGTTCACGCGCGTATCTTTTTCAGCGCCTCTTCCGCGGCTTTGAATTCGGCCTCTTTGGTCGACGCGCCCCAGGCTTCGGCCAGTATTTTGTTTCCCATAGCGAGCCTTACTTTGAAGTTTAACGCGTGTTCCGGCCCGGTGCGTTCCATCGTCTCGTAGCATGGCACATCCATCCCCTGCCGCTGGAAGTATTCCTGCAGCTCGGTCTTGGGGTCTTTTATGACCGCCGCCCCCGATATCTCGGGCTTGGTGTCAAGAAAGTTCGAGACCGCTTCGACCGCATTCGGGAACCCGCCGTCAAGGAATATCGCGCCGAAGAGCGCCTCCACGCAGTCGGCGGCGACGGAGTCGGTCGGTCCTGATTTCACCAGGCTTTTGCCTATTCTGATGAGGTTTTTGAGCCCCATCTCAGAGGCCCAGAGGCTCAGGCTGTTTTTGCAGACTATCCTGGCGCGGAGCCTGGTGAGCTGGCCCTCGTCGTAGTCCGGGTATGAGGAGAAAAGTTTGTCGGAGGTGACGAGTTCCAGAACGGCGTCGCCCAGAAATTCCAGCCGTTCATTGAATTTCACGCCGTTCTCATTGGCGTATGACGAGTGGGTCAGCGCCTCCTGGAGAAGTTCCGTGTCATTGAATTGGTAGCGCAGTTTTTTTTGAAAGGCGCGAAGAAGTTCTTCGCGCCCTTTGTCCGTCTTCATTATCAGTCTTTGCAGCTCTGGATGGCAAGTACGCCGTTGTGTCCGCCGAAGCCGAAGTTATTTATGATGGCCCGGTCGACCTTTGCCTTTACCGCCTTATTGGGGACGGTGTTAAGGCCGCATTCGGGATCGGGAGTTATCTGGTTTATCGTCGGGTGCACGATCCCCTTTTCAACGGCGAGAAGCGTCGCGATCGTCTCGATCGCTCCCGCGGCGCCGAGGGCGTGCCCCACCATCGATTTGGTGGAATGCACGAGGACTTTTTTCGCCGCCTCTTCGCCCATCAGGCGCTTTATCGCCATCGTTTCCATTTTATCGTTGAGCGGCGTCGATGTGCCGTGCGCGTTTATGAGGTCGATTTCCTCGGGCTGCCAGCCGGCCTTTTTGACGGCCATCGCCATCGCGCGGCAGGCCCCGTCGCCGTCCGGATCGGGAGCTGTGATATGGTGCGCGTCGCATGAGAGGCCGTAGCCTACGACCTCGGCGTATATGTGCGCGCCGCGGGCTTTGGCGTGCCCGTATTCTTCGAATACCAGTATTCCCGCGCCCTCGCCGATCACAAAGCCGTCGCGCCCGGAGTCGAAGGGACGCGAGGCGTGTTTAGGGTCGTCGTTCCTGTTTGAGAGCGCCTTGAGCGAGGCGAATCCGGCCGTGGCAAGCGGCGACACGGCGGCTTCCGCGCCTCCGGTGAGCATTACGTCCGCGTCTCCGCGCACTATGCAGTTGTATGCCTCGCCCATGCTGTTTATCGAACTCGCGCAGGCGGTCACGACGGCCATGTTCGGCCCCTTCGCGCCGACGCGGATAGCTATGTAGGCGGCGGGCATGTTAGTGATCATCATCGGCACCATGAACGGGCTGATCCTGTTGGGGCCTTTTTCATAGAGGACCAGCGCGTTGTCTTCAAGCGTGTGGATGCCGCCCTCTCCGCTTCCTACGTAAACGCCGAACATGTTGCTGTCAAGTTTTTCTATGTCAAGCGCCGCGTCTTTTACCGCCAGGTCCGCGGCAGCGGCCGCGAAGTGTATGACGCGGTCTGTGCGGCGCGCCTCTTTTTTATCAAGCCAGTTTTCAGGATTGAAATTTTTTACTTCGGCGGCGATTTTTGTGGTGTGCTGGGCTGTATCGAATTGTGTGATGAAATCCGCGCCGTTTTCCCCGCGCTCAAGGGCGTTCCAGAATTCTTCTTTCCCGATTCCGATTGGGGTAACAGCACCGCAACCTGTGATTACCACTCTTCTGTTGTTCATTGGCGTCATAGGCTCCCTCCTGTGTAAGAGGGGGGACCGCAGCGGCAGTCCCCCAACGCATTTCTTAGTCTTCGACCGCGAGCTTCGTCTTAACGTATTCCATCGCCTCGCCGACGGTCGTCAGCTTTTCGGCGTCCTCGTCGGGGATCTCGATGTCGAATTCTTCTTCGATGCCCATGATGAGCTCGACGATGTCGAGCGAATCCGCGCCGAGGTCCTCAACAAATGAGGCTTCCGGCTTGATCTGATCCTCTTCCGCGTTGAGGCGGTCCATGACTATTTCCTTCAGCTTGCTCTGTACTTCTTCCATTTTCATTGTTATGTCTCTCCTTTACGATTGTTCGTAATTTGATTTTTTGTTTATGTCAAAAGCCTGTATCCGACTTTATAACCGTTTTACTACATTGTGATGCCGCCGTCAACCGCGATGACCTGTCCCTGTATATAAGACGCGTTTTCCGAAGCAAGGAAGACCGCGGCTCCGGCCACGTCCCGCGGCGTTCCCGCGCGGCCCGCCGGTATCGATTCGACGAATTTTCCTTTGAGCTCATCCGAGAGCACGGCCGTCATGTCTGTTTCGATGAAGCCCGGCGCGATCGCGTTGGCGGTGATCCCCTTCGCCGCGACTTCGCGCGCGAGGCTCTTTATGAATCCGATCATGCCGGCCTTTGCCGCCGCGTAGTTGCACTGCCCCGCGCCGCCTCGCAGCGCGTTTACCGAGGTGATGGCGATGATGCGGCCCCAGCGGCCTTTGAGCATCGGGCGCACCGCCTCTTTGGCGCAATAGAAGAGCGAACTCAGGTCCGTGTCTATGACGTCGTCCCATTCGGATTCTTTCATGCGCATGAGAAGGTTGTCTTTCGTGATGCCCGCATTGCAGACGAGGATGTTCACGGCTCCGAGCTGTTCCGCTACGAGCTTGAACATCTCCTTCACCTCGGCGGCGTCGCTAACATTGGCTTTGACTGCCACCGCCTCGCCTCCCATCGCCCTTATCTCCGCCGCGACTTCGTTTGCGGGGCCTTCGGAGCGGCTGTAATTTACGGCCACCGCGCAGCCGTCCTTCGCGAGTTCAAGGGCGATGGCGCGGCCTATGCCGCGGCCCGCTCCGGTCACCAGCGCGATCCTCTTATCCATTGTTCGCGCCTCGCAGATATTCGGCGGCCGCCATGAGCTCATCCGAGTTCGAAACGGCATATGGGCGTTTGCCTTTGCATATTTTTCTCACAAGCCCGGAGAGGACGCTGCCGGGGCCGAGCTCGATGTAACCCTCGACGCCCTCGTTCTCCATCTCGAGGACCGACTGCGACCACATGACCGGCGAGAAGGTCTGGTTGTAAAGGGCCTCGCGCACGGCGGGGATCTTCTGTACCGGACGGGCGTTGGCGTTCGCGATGATGGGGAACTTAGGCTCATGCCATTCGATGCTTTTGAATGCCTCTTTCAGCCTGTCCGCCACCGGCCGCATAAGGTCGCAGTGGAAGGGGGCGCTCACTCTCAGCGGCACGACCTTGGCGGTGTATTTCTGTTCGATGAGGGCGACCGCGCGGGCAACCGCTCCCGCGTGTCCGGAGATGACGATCTGCGTCGGGGAATTGATATTCGCCGCCTGGCAGACCTCGCCCTGCGCCGCCTCGGCGCAGATCGCGCTGACGTCTGAGAGTTCGATCCCTATTATCGCCGCCATCGAGCCCATTCCGAGCGGAACGGCATCCTGCATGAGGCCGCCGCGTTTATGGACAAGGCGCACGCCGTCTGTCAGCGACAGGGACCCGGCGGCGACAAGGGCCGTGTATTCGCCGAGGCTGTGCCCCGCCATGCAGGCAGGTTCCACCGCGGTCCCCAGTTCCTGTTCAAGCGCCCGGAGCATAGCGACGCTGACGGTGAGGATGGCCGGCTGGGTTATTTTCGTATGGGCCAGCTCCTCCGGGGTGCCGTTGAATATTATGTCGCTCAATGAGAATCCCAGAGCCTCGTCGGCCTCGTCAAAGATCCTCTTCGCCGAGACGTAACGGTCGTAGATGTCTTTTCCCATCCCCGGGCGCTGAGCGCCCTGTCCGGGAAATATCATCGCATATTTCATCTGCTATACCTCGTCATTTCTGAAAAGATGTTGTTCATCTGAGAGACGATGCTCTCAATAATGACGGCCGCCGGCTCTATGGCGCGGACAAGTCCCGCGGACTGTCCGGACATCAGGGAGCCCATCTCGGTGTCTCCCTCGACGACGGCGAGGCGCAGTTTTCCGGCGCCGAGAGCCTCGAGCTCCTCCGCCGGCGCGCCCCTTTTTTCAAGCTCTTCGTACTGCTTGATGAATTTATTTTTTATCGCGCGCACGGGATGCCCGAGCGAACGGCCCGTCACCGCCGTCGCGCGGTCGTTGGCCTTGACTATCTTCTGCTTATAGTTGATGTGGACGTTGCACTCTTCGGCGCAGACAAAGCGCGTCCCCACCTGGACGCCGGAGGCACCCAGCACGAACGCCGCCGCCGCGCCCCGTCCGTCGGCGATGCCGCCGGCGGCGATCACGGGGATATCCACCGCGTCAACGATCTGCGGGACGAGGTTCATCGTCGTGATCTCGCCGATATGCCCGCCGGCTTCGGTGCCCTCGGCGATAACGGCGTCGGCGCCCTGTTTGGCGATACGCTCAGCGTGCGAAACGGAGGCTACGACCGGAATGACCGTCGTGCCGAGCGGTTTGAGCTTTTCCAGCACTTTGCCCGGCAGCCCCGCCCCCGTAGTGACGACGGGAACGTTATGCCTGGCGGCAAGTTCAAGCGCGTCGTCGGCCGTAGGCGACATCAGCATTATGTTGAGCCCGAAGGGCTTGTCGGTCAGAGTGCGGATCTTTATTATCTGCCGTTCCAGGAGTTCTGGGGGCATGTTCGCCGCCGCGATTATTCCCAAGCCGCCGCCGTTGCTGACAGCCGCGGCGAGGTCCGCGTCCGCGACCCAGGCCATTCCGCCCTGGATGATGGGATATTTAATTTTCAGCAGTTTTGTTACGGGGTTATTTTCAAACATCGAACCTCTCCTTACGCCTCGTAAAGCAGCGCGCCAAGCGTCATGCCGGCGCCGAAGGCGGTGAACATGATCTTCTCCCCGCTCTTTACGCGCCCCTCTTTCATCGCCTCGTCTAGCGTGACCACCATTGAGGCGGCGGATGTGTTTCCGTAATTTTCGAGGTTGATCAGAGTGCGGTCGGTGGAGACGCCGAGGCGCTTGAAGAGGCTGTCGATTATCCTCGTGTTGGCCTGGTGCAGCACCCAGAAATCCACCTCCGGCGGCGTAACGCCTGATTTTTCACAGAAGTTTTTGAGGAACGGGGGCAGGTACGTATTGACGAAGCGGAACACTTCGGAGCCCTTCATGCGCAAGACGGGAGAGGGGTGCCCCTCCTCTTTGTCTATCGTTATGAAATCGTATTTATCTCCGTCGGCCATGAGCTCTCCGGAGATGAAGCGCGGGCCGCCCTCCGCGGAACGGGTAAGGATGCAGGCCCCCGCGCCGTCGCCGAAGAGGATGCAGGTCGAGCGGTCGTTCCAGTCAAGAACGCTGGCGAAATCCTCCGCGCCGATGACCAGCACGTTGTTCCATATACCGCCAGCAATGCCGCCTATCGCCGTCAGCATAGCCGTGAGGCTTCCGGTGCAGCCGGCAAGGATGTCATATGCGCCGGCGTTCTTAGCGCCGAGCTTCCCCTGCACCTTTGCCGAAGTACAGGGGCAATAGGTATCGGGAGTATTTGTGGAGACGATGACGAGGTCAAGCTCCTCGGGACGCATTCCGGCGTCTTCCAGAGCGGCCAGACCGGCCCTGTAGGCCAGATCGCTGCACTTTTCGTCATCCGCGGCTATATGCCGTTTCTTAATGCCGGTGCGGCTCCTGATCCATTCGTCGCTGGTCTCAAGAAATCCCTCAAAATCAAAGTTGGTCATTATCTTTTCCGGGATGTATTTTCCCGTTCCCGCGATCTTCACGGGGTATCCGTTAATCATTGCCATTTTGTACTCCTCGTGCAATCTCTTCTCGTATTCGGTCGACGCCGTTGCGTTCTATAAAATTGGCCGCCCCCGTAATGGCGTGCGCTATGGCGTTCGCCTTAGAGCGTCCATGTACTTTGACGACGCTTCCGTTGACGCCCAGTACCGGGGAGCCGCCATATTTTTCCCAGTCAAAACGGCCCATAACTCGTTTCATCGCGGGCCACATAAAGAAAAGTCCTATCTTCGGCAGCGTATGGTGGATATATTCCTCTTTGAACTGGCTTTTCAGCAGTTCCCCGAGCCCTTCGCCGAATTTTATGATGACGTTCCCGGTAAAGCCGTCGCATATAACGACGTCCGATATCCCGTTGGGGATGTCCTTGCCCTCCGCGTATCCCTGAAAGTTGAGGCAGCTCGCCTCGATCAGCCCTCTGGCCGCGGAGATCACGTCGTCTCCCTTCGTCATCTCCTCACCGTTGCTGAGCAGGCGCACGGACGGGTTTTCGACATTCTGGAAAAGCTTCATATATATGGAGCCCATCTGCGCGAACTGCAGCAGGTTTATCGGCTTGCAGCGCACCGTGCCACCCACATCCATGAGAAGCGTCGAACGGTTGAGGACCGGGAGCACCGCGCCCAGCCCGGGACGGTCTATCCCCGGAATGCGTCCGAGGAGGAGCACCGCGCCCGCGGCGATCGCGCCGGTGTTGCCGGAGGAGACGATGCCGTCCGCCTCTTTGGAACGGACCATTTCAAAGCCGACGACGAGGCTTGAGTTTTTCTTCCTTCTGATCGAGAGAGAAGGAGAGTCGCTGCCGTTTATCACCTCGTCGGTATGTACTATGCTCAGCCGTGAGCGTACATTTCTTTCCGCCTTTTCAACGAGCGGTTTTATCTTTTCGCTGTCGCCTACGAGCGCGATAGAAAGATGAGGTTTCTCTCTGCAGGCGAGAATCGCGCCCTTGCACGGTTCTTCGGGCGCGTGGTCTCCGCCCATTGCATCCAGTGCTATCAGCATATTTCGTCCCCCAATTTTTCGTTATTGTGAGCATCCAGCGCAGCGACCACAAAACGGCCGACAAATATTTCCCTGTCGCCGATACGCGAATGAACGCTGACGACATATTTGTTGCCTTTATGCGTCCCAACCTTCGAACGGGCGATTATCTTTTCTCCCAGATAGGCCGGGCGGCAATATTTGAGCCGCGCCGTCGCTACCACCACCATCTCGGCGTCTATCGTCGCGATCGCCAGCGAGGCGGCCTGCGCGTAGATGTAGTAGTCGCCGACCATCTCCGTCTGACGAAAGGCCATATCGGGGTTCGTGGAAAGCATCGACAGCGCCCATTTACTCGGCTCAAGCCCCACAAGCTCGCCGACGACCTCGTCAGCGCAGAGCGATTTTAAGCGGCTCGTGGCATGCTCCGCCATCGAGCGCATCCGCTCGCGCAGCTCGGGGATCGCAAGCAGGCCCCTGTCAAGGCGCACCGTGCTCAGGCTGACGCCGAGCGCGGAAGATATCTCTTCGTCCGTCAACAAAGGATTCGATTCTATCAGGTTTACAAGCTGCTTGTGCCGCTGTTTTCTGCCTTCCGAACGCATTTGCTTCTCCTTAAAGAAACATCTCTGGTCACTTAGCCACATAAATCCCAACTCAATTAAGAGCTGGTCATAACACCAGACAAGATATTATATCTTAGGTTCGTTGTCAATAGGAAAATTTATAATTCGCGGCCCCGCGGCGTAAATTTTTTATGAAAATTTTCTATGTTTCACGGAGGGTAAAAGCCTCCGGCAATCAAAAATCGGGGCGGCAAAAAATGCCGTCCCGTTCTTTGGCTGTCAGACAGAAACTCGCCATCGCCGCCCAAAAGCGGCCTGCGGCGCTATTAATCCGTTGTCTTTTCTTCAGCGATCTTGACGACCTGACGGCCCTTGTAATAGCCGCACGCCGGGCAGGCGCAATAGGTCTGGATCATTTCTCCGCAATGCTTGCAGGCTGTAAGGCTGGGGGCCTCGAGCTCGCCGAGCCACTGTGCTTTGCGATTATGCGTACGGGCGTGGGATACTCGCCTCTTGGGTGTTGCCATCTTCTGTTTCCCCCCTTAAATAAATCCGCCGGAACATTTTTCCAACTGGACAATTCTATCACTAAATTGGTTTTTTTGCAGTACTATTTACCGTTATCCGCCATAAAATTTTTCAAAACGTCGAAACGAGGGTCCCGGCTCTCTTTTTTGCAGCCGCAGGGAGCCTTGTTCAGGTTCGCGCCGCACTGCGGGCAGAGCCCTTTGCAGTCCGGCGAGCAGAGGACGGCTCCGGGGAGCGCCGTGATGAGGACCTCCCAGATGAGCTGTCCCAGATCGATCTCATCTTCCCATGAGTCGAGAACGATCATCTCCTCTTCCCCGTCCTGCCCCTCTTCCGATTCTTCCCGCTGCCGTTCGTCGCGGCGAAGCGAAAAAATATACCGCAGCTCTCCGCCGATCTCGGAGCGGGCCGGTTCAAGGCAGCGTGCGCAAGGAACGCCGACCTCCGTCCGAAGGGAGACGATGACGACCACGCGCCCCTCCGAACGGCAGGACTCCACCTTTACCAGAGGGTCCGACAGCAGCGTGTATATCTGGTCCCAGTAGCTCACCGGCCTGTCCAGGTGTACAGAAAAGCTGTCCTCGTACGGGGCGCCGTCTTTCGGAACGGCGGAGAGCACGAGTCGATGCTTCCAGCTTTTGGGAGCCGCCTCCAGATATTTTTCCATTACTTCCCTACTTCGCTTCCTCTGCGCATCTCTTGGTATCGCGCGCGATGGCCATTTCTTCGTCTGTCGGGACGACCATCACCGTGACCTTTGAATCGGGCGTGCTGAAGATGACCTCTTTGCCGCGGCAGTTGTTCTTCTCGGGATCGATCTTGATGCCCATAAACTCCATATTCTCGCAGACCTCTTTGCGGAAGCCGATGCCGTTTTCACCGATACCGGCTGTGAAGACGACGACGTCCACGCCGCCCATCTCCGCCGCATAGGAACCGATGTATTTTTTGACGCCGGTAATAAGGATGTCCTGCGCAATCTTCGCGCGCTGGTTGCCGTTCGCCGCCGCTTCTTCGACGTCGCGGAGGTCGCTGGAGACGCCGGAGACGCCGGAGACGCCGAGGAGCCCAGACTGTTTGTGGACGATGTCGCTGACCTTCTGCACGTCGCCGTAACGCTCCATCAGGTATATCATGACGGAGACATCGACGTTGCCGCTTCTAGTGCCCATGAGGACTCCTTCGGCCGTGCCGTATCCCATCGACGTATCCACAGACTTCCCGCCGTCCACAGCCGTGATCGAGCTGCCGTTGCCGAGGTGGCAGGTGATTATCTTAAGGTCTTTGATATCCTTGCCGAGTATCTCCGCCGCCCTGCCGGCGACATACCCGTGGCTGGTGCCGTGGAAGCCGTAGCGGCGCACACGGTCCTTCTCGTAGCAGTCGTAGGGTGTTCCGTAAATGAAAGCCTTCGGCGGCATCGTCTGATGGAACGCGGTGTCGAAGACGACGACGTTCGGCTTTCCGGGGAGAGCCTCCATTACGGCCTTGAGACCCTGAAGGTTCGCCGGGTTGTGGAGCGGCGCGAGAGGGATGACCTCTTCGATGCCCTTGACGACCTCGGGCGTAACGAGCACGGACTTGGTGAACTTTTCTCCGCCGTGCACTATGCGGTGGCCCGTGGCGTAAAGCTCGTCAAGGTTCTTGAGCACGCCGAGCTCGGGATCGACGAGAATGTCGAGGACGTACTTGATCGCCGCGGAGTGGTTGGGGAACGGCACTTCGCGCGTCACAGAGTCCATGCCGGTCTTTGTGTGCTTGATACGCGAGCCTTCGATGCCGATACGCTCCACCAGCCCCTTGGCCAGGACCTTTTCGCCATCCATTTCGATGAGCTGATACTTCAGAGATGAGCTGCCGCAATTGAGAACAAGAATTTTCATTAGAACCGAGTTGCCTCCCTTAATCTGTTTGCACCGCCCTTTATGGTATCCTAATGAATATGAAAGGACGGTGGACCTCTATGCTTTACCCCGTCGCCGGGATTGTTGCCGAATATAATCCGCTCCATAAGGGGCATCTTTACCACGCCGAAAGAGCCCGTGAAACGTGCGGCGCGGAGGCCGCCGTCGCCGTGCTCTCTTCAAACTTCGTCCAGCGCGGGGAACCGGCTCTGCTCGATAAATGGACAAGGGCAAAAACGGCTCTCTCGTGCGGGATAGATCTGGTCCTCGAGCTGCCCGTAATATTCTCCTCGCACAACGCCGGCGTCTTCGCGAACGCGGCCGTAGACATACTTGCCGCGACCGGCGCCGTGACGCATCTTTCCTTTGGCGCGGAAAACCCAGACTGCCTTGTGGACAGTATTATTGATATCTTACTAGAAGAACCCGAACCTTTCAAGTTATCTTTGAAAAAATATTTGACGGCGGGGTTTTCATACGTCGAGGCGCGCGCGCGCGCGGCGGAGGAGCTGCTTCCCGGGAGCGCCGCGCTGCTTGCCGGCAGCAACAACACGCTCGCGCTCTCCTACATGATGAGGATAAAAAAGAAAAACTACCCTATGCGCCCGGTGCCGGTCAAACGCCTCGGCTCCGCTTACAACTGCGCGGAACTCGAAGAAATCCCCAGCGCCACGGCGATACGCGCGGCGCTGCGAGAGGAAAGAAGGAGCGAGGCGCTCCTTTACATGCCCGCGGCGGCGGCGGGAATCTTAGAGGACGCGCTCAACACGGGGCGCGCCTGCGTCAGCCACGATACATTCTGGAAGTTGCTGCGGGCCGTGATCCTGCGTACAAAAACGGAAGAGCTGGCAAACTGCGCGGAGATCGGCGAGGGCGTCGAATATAAAATGCGCGAAGCGGCGCGCGAAGCGAAAAGCTTCAAAGAATGGACCGACGCCTGCACCTCGAAACGCTACCCCGCCGGACGCATCCGCCGCTCGGCGGTCCACGCCGCGCTGGGGCTGGACCATTGGACGAACCGCGCCGCCCAGCGCCTTGGGCCGCCGTACATCCGCGTGCTCGGCATGAACGAAAAAGGGCGCGCGCTGCTCCGCGAGATGAGGGAAAGATCCGCGCTGCCCGTAGTCACGACATACGGCAAGGCGGCGCGGGTATCGCCGTACGCCGCAAAGGCCGCGCGCTATGAGGCGCTGGCCTGCGAATTATGGGAGGAGCTGATCCCCAACGGCAGCTACGGCGAAGAACATAAAAGGAAGGTAATTATGGTATGAAAAAGGGCGGTATGAACGTCACATACAAAACAGGCCTGAAGAATATGGATATGGCAAGGGTGAGGGATATGCTTTCAAAAACCTACTGGTCGCCCGGCATCGGGCTCGCCGAGGTGACAAAAGCCGCGCAAAACTCAGCGCTTGTGATCGGAGCCTTCGGCGAAGAGGGGCGGCAGATAGGATATGGGCGCGTGATATCGGACAGAACCCGCTTCGCTTACCTGACCGATTTCTACGTCGAGGAAGAGTATCGCGGCGCTGGCATCGCACAGGAAATGATAGACCGGGTCCTCGGCGCGCCTGAACTTTCCGACGTCTATCAGTGGTTGCTGATCACCAAAGACGCCCACGGCCTCTACCGCAAAAAGGGCTTCGTCCCCACCAAACGGCCGCAGGACCTGATGGAGATAAGACGGCCGCGGCCGGAACGCTGATATTTGGACCACCGCGATCCCGGCGAAGAGAAGGTAACCGGCGGATATGGATATGCGGCGCCTACAGATTTCGCGGCGGTATCCTTTCGCGCAGCCTTCTGTAGACCCCCGGGGGGACCATGTCTCTTACCGCGCCGCCGAACTGGAAGGCGTCTTTGATCGCGCGGCTGGAGAGGTAGGAGTATTTGGCGTCGGTGACGATGAAGAAGGTCTCTATCTCCGGCGCGAGCTGGCGGTTCATCTGCGCGAGCTGGAATTCGTACTCGAAGTCGGAAAGGGCGCGCAGGCCGCGGATGATGATGCGGCTCTGCTGCTGGCGCATGAAGTCCGCGAGCAGGCCGTTGAAGTATTTTACCTTGACGTTCGGCAGGTGGACGAGCGCCTCGCGCGCCATGATCTGGCGTTCTTCCTCGCTGAAGGTGGAGCGTTTTTCCGGGTTGACCAGCACGGCGACGATCAGTTCGTCGAAGAGCGCCGCCGCCCGTTCCGATATATATAGATGTCCGTTGGTTATCGGGTCGAAAGACCCCGGGTATACTGCCCTAATCATCGTTATTCCTCCTGCTGTAGAAACTCAGTACCGTGCCGCCGTATCTTCTGTCTTCGCGTTCCCACTCCGCCTCGTCCATCGCGGCCGGCTCTTCCTCTTCGGAATGTTCAAAGATTATAACGCCGTTCGGCGCTAAAATCTCCCCGTTCGCCGCCATCAGTTTGGGAAATTCTTCGCCCCAGCCTAAATTATAGGGTGGGTCGGCAAATATTATATCGAATCGTTCGCCGTTTTTCGCGAATCTGGCGACGGCGCGGCGCACGTCGAAGCAGAGGCATTTCACCCCCGCGGGCGCTTTTTTGACGATCTCGGCGTGGCGCTTCCGCTCCGATTCGACAGATACGACCGGCGCGGCCCCTTTCCTCGCCGCCGTTAAAGCGATCTGGCCGCTGCCGGAAAAAAGGTCGAGAAAGCTTCTGCCGTGGATGTTGCCCAATATATTGAAGAGCGCCAGCGTCACTTTGCCGGTCGTCGGTCTCATTTCTTTCATAAACTTATTCCTCCCACTGTTTCACACAAAGAGTATAATATCGGATAGTTTTGATGTATATATGGATATTGGGGGATTTTTTATGGATTCGACCGCCGCCTGTAATGATTGCCGCGCCATTTCTAAGAGAAACAAACGCACGCTGTTCGGAGTGATCTTTCTCCACGGCCTCAACGATATGCATTCGACGGCGCTGCCGACGATCATCCCGATGCTGGCACAGTCTATTTCGCTGACGATGAGCCAGGCGGGGCTTTTGAACGCGCTTTTCGGCATTACGAATATTTTCGGACAGCCGGTCTTCGGTTTCTTTGCCGACAGGCTCAGACGCCCGT
This sequence comes from Cloacibacillus evryensis DSM 19522, assembly GCF_000585335.1. Lineage (NCBI taxonomy): Bacteria > Thermotogati > Synergistota > Synergistia > Synergistales > Synergistaceae > Cloacibacillus > Cloacibacillus evryensis. Next base: position 1,257,753 of record NZ_KK073872.1, on the reverse strand, counting down.
GGTTCGCCGTCTGGGGACCGCTGCTCTCCGTCACGGGCGCGGCGCTGCTCCCCCTTTCGCCGAGTTACGGCACGGCTTTCATCTTCGTCGGGATGATGAGCGTGGGGACGGCGCTTTTTCATCCGCAGGGCACGGGCAGATGCGGCGCGACGGCGGGTGAGAACGCCCTCGCCTTTTATCTTTCGCTCTTTCAGGCCAGCGGCAGTTTTGGCAGCGCCATCGGACCGATATATGTCGTCTTTATGATCTCGATGCTGGGCAAGCCGGGCTTTCCCCTCGTCATCATTCCCGTCGCGGCGTGCGTCTGCCTGTCACTCTGGCGCCGCATGGGACGGCGGGCTGATGAAGCCGCCCGCGAGGCCGGCGAGCGCCCGCAGTTCCTGCGCAACCTGCGTTATCTTATTTCCAGGGTAGGCTGGATCGTCTCGATAACGAGCATCCGCGACGCCGTTTTCCAGTCGATCAAGATATTCCTGCCGATGCTGCTCATCACACGCGGCAGTACCATCGCGATGGGCGGCATGGTCCTATTTGCCGCCACGCTTTCAGCGACGTTCGCCGGTATCGTGGGAGGAAAGCTGGCAGATATGATCGGCGACGAGAAGGTGCTTTTCGGGGCGCTTGCCGCTTCCCCGCTCTTTCTCATCATCGGCCTCCATGCCTCGAATCTCTTTTGCCTGCTCTCGCTGATGGTTGGATTTGCTTTTTTACAGGCCAGCACCCCGGTTACCACGGCTATGGCGCAAAGACGCTGCCCCGATTCCCGCAGTATGGTAAGCTCGTTGTCCAACGGGGTGTCATGGGGCATCGCCAATCTCTTCGTCACGCCAGTCGGCATCATCGCCGACATCGCGGGGCTGCAGGCGACGCTCAATGCCGTCGCTTTCCTGCCGTGGCTCGTTACTTTATTGTATATAGGCAAAAAATTGCTCAAAAAATAGGCTTGAATTTTAGCAAGGGCGGAACAACCGCGCTCCGCCCTTTTTCACATCGTATGAAAACAAATATTATCAAAGATAACGAGGGCGTTAATTTTCAGCCGCGGCCAGCGCCTTCAGCAGCGCCGCCCTCATCGCCGGAGTCCTGTAGGGATGTCCCACGGAGTCGACTTTGATGGTGACGCCTCGCGGGTTGGGGATCACCTTGAGGTAGAAATGCTGTTCAAATTCTTCGTCGGCGGTGATGACGAGCATCAGCCCCACTCCGCCGTCGGAGAGAAATGCGTCGCGGAACACCCAGTGTCCTTTGCCGCCGACTCCCTCTCCCTCGCAGTCTTTCAGCGAATCTATGACCTCTTTGACGCTCTTTTTCGTCGACGCTTCACATTCCATTGGCCAGTCGTCCTCCCCCGCCGGTTTTTCCGTAAGTTTTACATCCTTGTGTATCGTCAAATGCCAGGTATCCTTTCCCATCGCCTTCCATTTGCGTTCGTATTTCGTCACGTACGGGCGCGCCGGGTTTACCGCCACGGGATCGGCGCGGAAGGCGGGATCTCCGGAAAAGACTTCCGCCGTCTCCAACGCGTACCAATCGACGTCGGTCGCGAGCTCTAAGGCGCCGCCGGGGCTGATGAGGTATTTCATCAGATCGGCGAATGACGGCACCGTGACGCGGCGCGAGGCGTGCCTCGTCTTCGGCCACGGGCAGGGAAAGTTCATGTATACGCGCTCCACGCTCTCCGGCGCAAAGCAATGGCGCAGCAGAAAGCGGGCGTCCCCGTGCATCACGCGCGCGTTTTCATAGCCGGCGGCGAGTATCCGGCGCGCGCCCTTCGCGGCGCACCACTGGGAGACCTCGACGCCCACGATGAGCGCGTCGGGGTTGCTGCCGGCGAGGAATTCGAGGAATTCCCCGTTGCCGAATCCGATCTCGACAAGGACGCGCCCAGACGGCGACATTCCGCGCCAGTCGACCGGCAGCCCGTCGTTTTGGCTGATTATGACTTTATTGAGATTCCACAACATCTTTATTTATCCGTTCTCCGCTCTTTTTATTTTTCAGATGAAATTCCGGTACCTTCGCAAGCTCGAACCATTTTTCAAGCGGAAGCTCCTCCGCGCGGGCGGTCGCCCTCAGGTCATGCGCGGCAAGTATCTCAAGGGCCGTCTCGCGCGTCACGCCGCTGCCGCCGTAGCCCGCCGTCCAGTTGTTCACAAGGGTCTTGCGGCGCTGTGTGAAGGAGCGCGCGAGCAGCCCGCGCCAGGTCCGGTCGTTGGCCAGCTCCCTGTTTCTCTCTATTTTTATTTCGATAAGCGCCGAGTTCACGCGCGGCTGCGGATTGAAGGCCGACGGCGGGATCTTCCTGACGATCTCCGCGCTGCCCATAGCCTCGACGGTTATTCCCAGCGGCGAGCGCTCGCGGTGGCCGGCGGGAGAGGCGATGCGCTCCGCCGATTCCAACTGCACCATCAGCAGCATGTAATCGGTCTTATCCGGGACCAGTTGTTCGAGGAAGGCCCACATCAAAGGCGTCGTTATATGGTATGGCAGGTTCGCGATGATTTTTGCCGGCATCTCCGGCAGTTCGCGCACGTAATCGAACCGCACCGCATCGCCCCAGAAGCAGCGGTACCTCCCGTCGTGCGCGGCGATCCTCTCAATGCCGTCGCGCAGCCGGTCGTCGACTTCGACGGAATAAAGCGCCGCCAGCGGCGTCGTCAGCAAACCGCGCGTAAGGATGCCGTCGCCGGGGCCTATCTCAAGCACGACGTCGCCGGCCGCCGGCTCCGACCTTTTTAATATAAACTCGACGACGCCGCGGTCGATCAGAAAATTTTGTCCAATATCGGTGTTATGTATAAAATGCCGTTTATCCGCCATCTGCAGTCCATGCTTTCGTAGGAATTTTCGCGGCGCGGAGGCCGCCTTTGTATTTTAACATCTAAGTTGGGAAAATTATACATTGCCCTGCACCGCCATTATCGGATAAAATACAATGTGATTTTGAGGGAGTGAATTTACGCGAATGAAATTGGAAAATATCAGGAATTTCAGCATCATCGCCCACGTCGACCATGGAAAGTCGACGCTTTCGGACCGGCTTCTCGAAGCGACGGGTACGATAGACAAGAGAAACATGAAGGCGCAGCTGCTCGACCGGCTCGACATCGAACGCGAGCGCGGCATCACCATAAAGTCCGTTCCCGTGCGGATGAACTATCTGGCGCAGGACGGCAGGGAATATATCCTGAATCTCATCGACACCCCGGGACACGTCGACTTCTCCTACGAGGTCTCGCGTTCGCTCGCGGCCTGCGAGGGGGCGGTGCTGGTCGTCGACGCGGCGCAGGGCGTCGAGGCGCAGACTGTGGCGAACAGCTATCTTGCCGCGGACCTCGACCTCGAGCTCGTGCCGATCCTGAACAAGATAGACCTCCCCTCGGCCCACCCGGAACAGGTGAAGCGCGAGCTCGAGGAGATAATCGGCATCAACGCCGAAGAGGCGGTCCCCGTCTCGGCAAAGACCGGCGAGGGCATCCCAGAGCTGCTGGAGCGCATCGTGCGCGACGTCCCCGCGCCGGTCGGCGAGGCGGAGGCCCCGCTGCAGGCGCTCATTTTTGATTCCGTGTATGACAACTACAAGGGCGTCATCTGCTATGTCCGCGTGATGAACGGAACGCTGGCGGCGGGGAAGAATGTCCGCTTCATGGCGACCGGGCGCGATTACCAGATAGACGAGGTCGGCGTATTCAAGCCCGACATGCTGAAGGTCGAGAGGCTCGGCCCCGGAGAGGTCGGTTTTATCTGCGCAAGCATAAAGACGATCGACGAAGCGCATGTCGGCGACACGATAACCGACAGCGCGAAGCCCGCCTCCGCGCCGCTCGCGGGTTATAAAAAGGTGAAGCCGGTCGTCTTCTGCGGCTTCTACCCCGTGGAGCGCGAGGACATCAACCAGCTGCGCGAGGCGCTGGAAAAATTACAGATAAACGACTCTGCGATCAGCTTTGAACCGGAGAACTCCGCGGCGCTGGGCTTCGGCTTCCGCTGCGGCTTCCTCGGGCTGCTGCACATGGAGATCGCGAAGGAGCGGCTGAACCGCGAGTTCGGCGTCGACCTTGTGGCGACCGCGCCGAACGTCGTCTATCAGATCGTGCAGACGGACGGCTCGATCATCGAGGCGCACCGTCCCTCCGACTTTCCCGACCCCGTCCGCATCGAGGAGATACGCGAGCCATACATAAAACTCTCGATATTTATGCCCGAACAGTTCGTCGGCGCGGCGATGCAGCTCTGCCAGGACAAGCGCGGCACCTACGTCTCGATGGATTACATAACGCCGGAGCGCGTGCGCCTCACCTACGACATGCCGCTCGCGGAATTCATCCTTGATTTCCACGACAGGCTCAAGTCATGCACGCGCGGCTACGCCTCGCTGGACTACGACCACACGGGTTTCCGCGCCTCGAAGCTCGTCAAGGTGGACGTGCTGCTCCAGGAGGAGCCGGTCGACGCCTTCTCCTTCATCTGCCACGCGGACCAGGCGTACCATCGCGGACACGCCGTGGTCGGCAAGCTCAAGGAGCTGATACCGCGCCAGCTATTTGAGGTGCCGGTACAGGCGGCGGTCGGCAAGAAGGTCATCGTCCGCATGAACATCAAGGCGGTGCGCAAGGACGTTCTCGCCAAGTGCTACGGCGGCGACATCACCCGCAAACGCAAGCTGCTCGAGAAGCAGAAAGAGGGCAAAAAGCGCATGAAGCAGGTGGGGCGCGTCTCCATACCGCAGGAGGCGTTCCTCGCCTTCATGGACGTCACCAAAGCCGAGGATAAATAGGGATCGCCGCCGATCATAAACATCATCAGCGCCACGGGCGGACACAGGCCGCGGCGCTGTGTCAGGGGCCGGTAGAAAGGTAACTCCATGAGCTGTCGTTCTCTCTATATCCACGTTCCGTTTTGCGAACGCAAATGCAATTACTGCGCCTTTGAGAGCGCCGTGCCGCGCGAGGGCGAGCGCGAGCTCTGGCTGTCGATGCTGGAGCGCGAATTTTCGCTTCGCCTCTCCTCCGCGGAGAGGCCGAGGCTCGCGACCTGTTACGTCGGCGGCGGCACGCCGACAACGCTCACCGGGCCGCAATGGCTCGCGCTGACGGAGCTTATAGAGAGGTACTTCGACTTCGATCAGAAAGCGGAGGTCACGGTCGAGGCGAATCCAAATTCACTGCGGGCTGAGCATCTGCTGACCTGGCGCGACTGGCGTGTGACGCGCGTCAGCATCGGCGTACAGAGCTTTGACGACGCCGAACTCTCGCTGATGGGACGGCTGCACAGCCCGCGCCAGGCGCACGGCGCGATCTCCGCGGCGCTCGCCTCCGGCTTCTCCGTGAGCGCGGATTTTATCTTCGGGCTGCCCTATCAGAGCTTCGCCAACTGGGGGCGCACCCTGCGCGAGGCGGCGCGCTGCGGCCTGGATCATATATCGCTCTACCAGCTGTCGCTTGAGGAGGGCACGCCGTGGGGATCGCTCGATGAAAAGATCCTCGGCGACGGATACGCTGCCTACCGGTGGGCCCAGTGGTACCTTCCGCGCAAGGGCTACGCGCAGTATGAGGTCGCAAACTTCGCGAAACCGGGGCGCGAGAGCCGCCACAACATCAACTACTGGCGCGAGGGGGAATACTTCGGAGCCGGGCCGGGGGCCGCCGGCTATCTGTCGGGGCTTCGCTATAAAAACTTCGGCGAACTGCGGCGATACGCGGCGGAGCTGACGAAAGGGCGGCTGCCGGTCGAAGAGGAAGAAAGGCTCCCCCTTGAAAAAAGCGCGCGCGAGGCGGCGGTGCTGGGGTTAAGGATGACCTCCGGCATCGACAGGACGGCTTTCACGGAGAGGTACGGAGAAAAAGCCCTCGATTCCCTGACCGCGTCGCTGCGAAAATTTCCCCGCGACCTTTATGAGAACGACGGGCGGGGGATCAGGCTGACCCGGAAGGGACTGAGGGTCGCAAACCTGATTTGGTCTGAAATAATATAACTTTTTCAGGATTTTCATATACAATTAGGTGGTCAATACCAATATAAATGACAGGGAGGACTTCCCTTGGACGCGAACATTCAAAAGATAATGAGAAACATCCCCTCCATGGACAAGCTGCTGGCTCTGCCGTGGATAGACGGATACGAAAAAAAACTTGGACGCGAGACGGTGAAGCTGCTGCTGACCGAATTGCTCGCCGCCCAGCGCGCCAGGATACTTAAAGACCCAGACACGGCCTTCGACTTTGAATCGATCGAAAACGACGCGAGGCGGCTGCTCGATAAAAAATCGACGCCGAGCCTGCGCCGCGTCGTCAACGCGACCGGCGTCGTCATCCACACCAACCTCGGACGATCGCTGCTCGCGGAGGAGGCGGTAAAAGAGGTCCTTGAGATCGCCGGCTCATACAACACCCTTGAATATTCACTCGAAGAGGGCGCGCGCGGCCACCGCAACAACCACGTGGAATGGCTGCTCTGCCGCCTCACGGGGGCGGAGGCGGCGCTCGTCGTCAACAACAACGCGGCGGCGGTGATCCTGGCCCTCTCGGCGCTCGCGAATGATAAAGAATCCGTCGTCTCGCGCGGGGAACTCGTCGAGATCGGCGGCTCCTTCCGCATCCCGGACATCATGGCCCTTTCCGGCACAAGGATGGTCGAGGTCGGCACGACAAACCGCACGCACCTCAAAGATTACGAAACGGCGATCACGGAAGAATGCGCGGTACTCCTGAAGGTGCATCCGTCCAATTACCGCGTTACGGGATTCCACTCCGCCGTGCCGCGCGAAGAACTCGCGGCGCTCGCCCGCGCCCGCGGCCTGGTCTTCATGGAGGACCTCGGCAGCGGCATGCTGATAGACACCTCGGCGGCGGGACTCTCAAGCGAAAACGACCCCACCGTCGCGGAATCGCTCAAAGCCGGCTGCGACATCGTCACCTTCTCCGGCGACAAACTGCTCGGCGGCCCGCAGATCGGGGCGATCGTCGGTAAAAAAGAGCTGATAGAAAAACTGAAATCGCATCAGCTGCTGCGCGCGCTGCGCGTCGACAAGATGACGCTGGCCGCCTGCGAGGCGACGCTGCGCCTCTACCTGCGCGGGGACGGCCGCGCGATACCGACGGTGGACATGATCTTTAAAACCAAAGAGGAGCTGCTTGAGGATGCGAAGAGATTCAGCCGCCGGCTCAAGAGCTATTTTAAGAACACGAGGATACAGCGGCTGATGATCGAAGTCGTCCCCGTAAACGACACCGTGGGCGGAGGCACCTTTCCGCAGTCGGAGCTCGCGGGATACGCGGTGGCCCTGCGCCTGCCCGAGATGGGCAGCGCGGGCAAACTCGCGGAAAAGCTGCGCCGGGGAAGCCATCCGGTGATCACGGGCGCGGCCGAAGACAAAGTACTCTTCCACCTGCGCACCATGCGGCCGGGAGACGACAGGCGGATCATCGACGCCCTTGACGAGATCCTCCACATGCCGTCGGAGCGCGGAGCCTGATATGGCCAACAACGAGTACCCATTTGTCATCGGCACAGCCGGACACATAGACCACGGCAAGACGACCCTCGTAAAGCGCCTCACCGACGTCGACTGCGACCGCCTAGCGGAGGAAAAAAAGCGCGGCATGACGATCGAGCTGGGCTTTGCCCCCTTCACCCTGCCGTCGGGGCAGACGATAAGCATCGTCGACGTTCCCGGACATGAAAAATTCATCCGCCAAATGGTGGCGGGAGCGGCGGGCGTAGACGCGGTAATGCTCGTCATCGCCGCCGACGACGGCGTGATGCCGCAGACGCGCGAACACCTGGCCATCCTCTCGCTGCTGGGCATAAAAAACGGATTGACAGTTATCAACAAAATAGACCTCGTCGACGAAGAGATGCTCGAAATGGCGGTGGACGACGCCAAATCGCTGCTTGCGGATACATTTCTGGCCGATAAGCCGGTCATACCGGTCTCCGCTTACACGGGAGCGGGCATCGAAGAACTCAAAAAGGCGCTGCAGCGGATGACAGAAACGGCGGACGCCAAGAGCCGCAAAGGCGCTTTCTTCCTCCCCGTCGACCGGGCTTTCCACATCTCAGGCTTCGGCACCGTAGTCACCGGCACGGCCATCAACGGCGAAGTCCGCGAGGGAGACGAGGTAGAGGTGATGCCGCGGAGCTTCCCCTCAAAGGTACGCTCCATACAGGTACACGGCGCGCCTGTCTCCGTCGCCACGGCGGGACAGCGCGTCGCGGTGAACCTTGCTGGAATATCGCTCAGCGATGTGGGACGCGGGGACGTCGTAACGGCGAAAGACTGTTTCACCGCCTCCAAGTGCCTCGACGTCAGCATCAGGCTGCTGCCGTCCGCCGAGCCGCTTAAACACTGGCAGAGGCTGAGGCTCCACGTGGGGACCACGGACACCGTGACCCGTGTCTCGCTGCTCGACAGGGAACAGATACTTCCCGGCGAAAGCGCGGCGGCTCAGTTGATAACGGAAGACCCCGTCGTCGCCTCGATGAACAGCTGCTTCATACTGAGGACATACAGCCCGCTGGTGACGGTGGCCGGCGGAAAGATACTGATGCCCGCGGGCGAACGCCCTAAAAACAGGCAGTCAAAGACCGCCCTGCTGGAATATCTCGACAGGCTCTCCGAAGAACCGCAGCTAAAAGAGAGGCTGCTTGCGCTGATAAACTACAAAGGGCTGATAAACGCGGCCGACGCCGCGAGGATGAACGAGATAAACATCGCGGAGCTTATGCGCGCGCTCTCTCCGCTTGAGGCGAGGGGGGAGATCGGCGTGATCCGCGGCGGCAGCGCCGTCCTGCTCTCGAAGGGCAAAATGGAAGAACTCGGCTCCGGGCTCGCAAAGGCCCTCGCCTCCTTCCACAGGGAACACCCTGAGAGAAAGGGAATGCCCGCCGAAGAATGCGCAAAGGCCATTGACTTGCAGGATACGAAGTTTACCCGCGAACTTCTCACGCTCTTTGAAAAACAGGGCGTGATAAAATTTGAAGACGAGCGGGCGCGTCTCGCCAACTTCGAGCCCTTTGACGAGGAACTTTTCTCCGCCAATGTCACGGCGCTGAAAAAATACGCCGTCAAAATGGGTTACTCCATGCCAAGCGTCGAAGAGGCGCAGGCTGCCCTGGGCTTCACCGCGGAAGAGATGAAACGCATTATCGCCTACCTCAAGGAGAAAAAAGAACTCGCGCTCATAACGGGCGCGTTCCTTCTATTCCTTGAAATTGAGGCTGATTTCAAAGAAAAGTTAGCAAATATTTCCGGCGACATTACGCTCGCCGCGGTGCGCGACGCGACCGGCAGCAGCAGAAAATACGCTCTGCCGCTGCTTGAATACTTTGACAGCAAGGGGATCACCAGACGGGTCGGCGACAAGCGCATATTAATGAAAAAATAAATGTTTGCATAAAAGGCTGGTAAACGCACCTCCCTTTCAAGATTGTATTGCAATCTCGCCAATTTTGATGTACAATTACTTGACGACTTGTGGAGGTGTTGTGTATGGCGTATACTTTAGAATCAATTCGTGAGATAGTGTCTCTCCACAAAGGGTCCAAAATCTCATACCGCGCGGCCAACGGCAGGCGCAAGATTGAGGAGCGCACAGGGATAATAAAGGAGACGTACCCCAGCCTCTTTACGGTATTCATAGAATCCCAGCAGAGTACGATCTCTTTCAGCTATACGGATCTCCTCACCAAAGAAGTTGAATTGCAGCTGGAACCCAGCGGAGAAAATCTCTTTTAGAAATTCTTTGACTGACTACGCCCCGGCAGACGAGCCGGGGCGTTTTAGTATATCTTCAGGAGGATCAAGGTGCAAAGCATAATAAACTCCCCTATCAAAATAAACCTGACACTGCGGATACTCTCCCGGCGCAGTGACGGATATCATGAAATATATTCACTATTTTGGCAGAAAAGAGCGGTAGAGAGGTTGACAATTCGGGCAAATTGCGATGAAATTATTGGAGATTTTCTGGAAGTAACAGGAATGCCGATAATAGGAGAAAACCTTGTAACAAAAGCTCTCACGGCGGCAAGGGAGTGCGCGGCGAACATCCCGCCCCTCAAAATACGGCTTGATAAATTTTTTCCTGCCGGGAGCGGGATAGGGGCCGGGAGCGGCAACGCGGCCGCGTTGCTGAAGTGGCTAAGGGAAAATTTCCGTCTTGAGATGACGGAAAAAGAAATCGGACGGCTAGGCGCGGATATCGCCTTTCTCGCCTCCGACAGTGAAATGGCGGCAGCGCGCGGCATAGGAGAAATTTTGACCCCGGGCGGAGAGGCTCCAAAGCTGGGATGGGTGCTTGCTTTTCCCAAGTGGAGTTCCGACACGAAAGAGGCCTACGCGAAGCTGGACGCCATGCGCGCCGAGAACAAAAACGAGGCTCCGCCGTCGGAGGAAGAGATCGCGGCAGAGGCCGCCGAATGCCTGCGTCGGCTCAGGGAAGGACATCGGGCGAACCGGCTGCCCAACGATTTTTTCCCTATACTTACAGAGGAGCACCGCGAGTACGCGGTCGCGGAGGAGATAGCCTCGGAAACGGGCGCCCGCGGCTGGGGGCTCTGCGGCAGCGGAAGCGCTTTCTTTGGCCTCTACGCTGACCGGGAAGAGGCGCTTCGTGCCGAAAAGATATATAACAATGAAGGCTGGATATTAAAAACATTTAATATGGAGTGATCACTATGAGGGGTCAAAGAACAGAAAGACTGGTCAGGTTAGCGGCAAAATTTATGCTCTGTCCGTCGAAGCTTATATCCCTGACAGATCTTGCAAGCAAATTCAACGTCTCAAAGACCGTCATCAGCGACGACGTCGAAGTCATCAATTCGGCGATGGTAGCGGAGGGATTCGGACAGATGCAGGTCGACCGCGGACGCAGCGGCGGCGCGCGCTTCGTTCCGATATGCACGCCAGAATACCGCCAGACGCTGCTCTCCGAGATCGCCGAAAAACTGACAGACCCGGAGAGGAACCTGCCCGGCGGACTGATCTACTACAGCGACCTTATCTTCAACCCAGAAACGGCCCTCTCGCTCGGTTACTGCATGGCCTCGCTGTTCACCGACGCCGAACCCGACGTCGTCATGACATCCGAGGTAAAGGGCATCCCCATCGCGATGTTCGCCGCCTACGCGCTCGGCGTTCCCCTCGCCGTCTGCCGCTTCCGCAATCGCCCCAGCGACGGGGCCGCCGTGGGCGTGCACTATCCGACCGCGAGCGGAGACGTCAAAACCATGTATATAGGCACCCGCCAAATGCGCCGCGGCTGCCGCGTCCTCATCGTAGACGACTTCATGCGCGGCGGCAGCACCGCGTCCGGCATGCTGCTCATGGCGAAGCAGTTCGACGCCGAAGTCGCGGGGATCGGCGTCTTCATCGCCTACGACGAGCCGAAAGAAAAGACCGTCCCCAACTACCGGTCGCTGCTGACGCTGAAGCACAGCTCGGAGGGGCAGAACCGCCTCGCCGTGACGCCGGGCAGGGAGTAGCGTCCCTCGGCCCATTTATAAAAAAGTGTTTGACGTATCACTGAAAATGTCGTAGAATCTTACCTCGTGGAAGGGAGGTGACTCGCCATGGGTATAAAAGTTAACCTTGATGACTGCATCGGCTGTGGCGTGTGCTTCGAGCTTTGTCCACAAAATTTTAAGCTAGACGAAGATGAAGGCAAATGCATGGTCATAAGCAATGAAGTCAATTCTTCGGCTAAAGAGGCGGCTGACAGCTGCCCGGTATCGGCTATAACGATAGACTAGCCCTGCCGCCCTGACATAAGGGCCCATAGCTCAATTGGTTAGAGCTCCCGGCTCATAACCGGATGGTTTCAGGTTCGATTCCTGATGGGCCCACCACCGACAAAAATCCCGGCTTTTTAAGCCGGGTTATTTTTTTGAATATATACCCAAAGAACGCGGCTGTGAAAATGATCGTTGCCGCATACCCTTACCAACAAACTCATAATTACGACATATTTCCCGTCGCTCCGGCCTGCGAGCCGGAGCCCGGCGGCTTGGGGGTTAGGGGTTAGGCCGGCGAATGAGCGCGTCGGGCGGGGCGGCGGGGGCAATCGAGCTCCGCCGCCCTCTTTCGTCACGTTTCTAGCAGGTGGCGCCGCCTGTTGCGTGGAGGCCGGCTGCCAGGATCTCGTCTTTTCTTGAGAGGATGCCGCCGTCGAGCAGTTCCTTTTCCACGTACTCAAAACCGAGGCGCGAGATGGTGGAGGCGAAACGTTCTCCGGTCTTTCCCTGTTCGCAGAAGAGCAATATCGCCCGTTCTATGGCCGCGAGCGCCTCTTCCCTGTCGGTAAATACCTTGCCGAGCGGCCTGCCCACGGCGGTGGACTTCCCCCACCTGCCGCCGATGTATATTTTATATCCCCGCGTGCCGTCCTCGATGGCGTCAAAGCCGCACTTGCCTACGCAGCGTCCGCAGTTGTTGCACTTCGCGCCGTCTATCTGAAGCAGGCCGTCCGCGACCTTCGCCGCGTTCATGGGGCAGGCGCTCACGACCGCGCACTTTTTGCAGCCGTTGCAGCTCTCTTCGTCAAAGTTGGGGATCAGCTGGCCGATGATCCCGACGTCGTTGAGGTCCGGCTTGACGCAGTTATTCGGGCAGCCGCCGACGGCGATCTTAAATTTGTGCGGCAGCTTCACAGACCTGTAACCGTTGTAGAATCTCTCGTGGATCTCCTCTGACAGCTCAAAAGTGTCGATAAGGCCGTACTGGCAGGTCGTCCCCTTACAGGAGACGACGGGGCGCACTTTGGAGCCGGTGCCTCCGGTCGAGAGCCCCGCCTTCGCGACATGGGCGCGAAAATCCTCTATCTTGTCGAACGGTATCCCCTGACATTCGACTGTGAGCCGCGTCGTCATCGTGACGACGCCGTTCCCGTAGAGCTTGGCCGCTTCGGACAGGCATATCATCTGGTCGGCGGTTATCTTGCCGTTTACGGTGATGATCCTCCCTGAAAAATTATTCGTGCCCCTGTTCCTCAAAAAACCCAGCGCCTTGACGGACTTCTCTTCCTCGGGCGTAACAGAACCGTTTGCCATAACTGATTTCTCCCCTTATTCCCTTGATTTATTCTTCGATATCTATTTCATTGAAGATATGCCCGGCTTCGAGCACCTTCGTATTATCATAGCCGTAAAATTTCATGCGGTTCTGCGTCAGATAGGCGCGCTTGCCCTTGGCGCAGACGAGAAGCAGCTTATCGCCGGTCCCGTATTCCGGCAGCGGCCCGGCTATCTTCGTAAGATCGACATAGGGCGCGCCCTCCAGCGACGGATTTATCGAAACATCCACTATCTTATAATCATCCGCCAGTCCCGCCGCGTATTCCGCGGGAGTGAACGAATCCAGCCCGCCGCTTATCTTGTTGAGAAGCACGTTGAGCGTATGGGCGAAGGGATGTATCGCCGTTGAGAACGGCGGCGCGTAGGCAAGGTCCATGTTTTCAAGGTCATGCAGCGAGGCTCCCAGCGTCAGCGCGACGACGGCGATATCGACCATTTTGTCGACCGCGCCCTTGCCGAGCGCCTGCAGGCCGAGAAACTTGCCGCTTTGCCTGTCGGCGATCATCTTAACGATAAAATTTGACGCGCCCGGATAATAATGCGCCTTGTCGTCTACGACCGCCGTCACCGTCACCACGTCATAGCCGGCCTCTTTCGCCGCCGCCTCCGTGAGGCCCGTGCGGCCGACGTTGAGCTCCGGCAGCTTGCAGACGCCCGTGCCGAGCACGCCGGGATATGAAAGCGCCTCCCCCGCGAGCACCCTGGCGGCCAGGCGTCCCTCTATATTGGCGGAAGAGCCCATCGGGGACCAGGCTGGGGCTCCCGTGACGCGGTTCGTCACCATCGCGCAGTCGCCGACGGCATACACGTCTGGGTCGTTGGTACGCATCTGCCCGTCGACCTTTATCGTCCCGCCGGGGGCGAGCTCGATGCCGCTGCCGGCTAGAAACGCCGTGTTCGGACGGATGCCGAGCGACAGCACCACTGCGTCCGCCTTCATCGCGCGCTTATCGGTCCTTATCTTCTCCACCTTTTCGCCGCCGATGATCTCCTCGAGCTTCGCCCCGGTGAAGCAGGCGATGCCGTGGTCGGCGAGATGCCTTTCGGCGTAAGCGGCCATTTCCGGGTCAAAGCCGGGAAGGATCTGCTCCGCCATATCGATGACCGAAACCCTGACGCCCTTCGCAGCGAGATTCTCCGCCACCTCGAGGCCGATAAAACCGCCGCCGCAGACGACCGCGCGCCGGATCTCCCCCGTATCGACCGCCGCGCGCAGAGACACGGCGTCCTCCGGCTTCCTCATAAAAAATACATTTTTCAGATTTATCCCGGGAAAGGGCGGCGCCACGGGGCTCGCGCCCGTCGCAATGACCAGCTTGTCGTAAGAATAAGCCTCCCTCTCCCCCGTCTCCGTGTCGACGGCGGTCACCAGCTTCGCCTCCCTGTCCAGCGAGACGGCCTCCTTGCCCGTAAGCACCGCGGCGCCCGTCAGCGCGGAAAACTTCTCCGGCGTATTGACGATAAGCGCCCCCCTGTCGGCGATGACGCCGCCGACATAATAGGGCAGGCCGCAGCCCGCGTAGGAGATATCCTTATCCTTTACCAATATGCGGACTTCCGCGCCGCGGTCTTCCCTCTTAAGCTTCGCCGCGACCTTCGTGCCAGCCGCCACGCCGCCGATCACAAGAATCTTCACAATTCCACGCCCCTTGTAATATTATTTGCCGCAGCCAATTATAGGGCTATCTTTTGATTATTAAAAGTAATAAAATATAATTTATATCATAGGTAAAACCTATATACCGGGAGGAACAAAATGACCCTTCATCACCTTAGAATCTTCATCGCCGTCGCGGAGAGCGGCAGGATGAGCGCGGCCGCGCGCGATCACCACCTCTCACAGCCGACGGTGAGCCAGATCATCCGGGAGCTGGAAGAATACTACTCCGCCGCGCTGTTCGAGCGGCTCTCCAAAAGGCTCCATATCACCGAGGAGGGCAAAAGGCTCCTCGGCTACGCGCGGGAGGTGATAAGCGCCTATGAAAACCTTGAATACAACATGTCTCCCGCCGTGCGCCGCGACACCCTCCGCGTGGGCTCCTCCGTCACCGTGGGAATGTGCGTGATGCCGGCCGTCGTCAGAAAATTCTCCGAAACAAGGCCGGATACCGACATCTACAGCTACGTCAACAACACGCGGACGATAGAGGAGATGCTGCTGCGCTCGGAGCTGGACGCGGCGGTCGTCGAAGGGAAGATAAGAAATCCCGACCTCCTCCGCTTTCATCTGATGGACGACTACGTCGCGCTCTTCTGCGCCAAGGACCACCCCTTCGCGGGGAAAAAGTACGTCAGCCTCGACGAGCTCTGCCGCGAAAACTTCGTGATGCGCGAACATGGCAGCGGCACAAGGGAGATATTTGAGAACTTCATCGTCGAGCATAAGAGGAAACTGAAAATCAAATGGGAGGTGGCCTGCTTCGATTCGACGCTGCGCGCGGTGCGCGAAGAGGGCTGCATCGGCGTCGCCTCCATCCGCCTGCTGATACCGCACCTCGACGCCGGCGGCATCCGCGCGATCTGCAGCGGCAGCGGCGACTGGGACAGGGTCTTTTCCCTCGTCTACCACAAAAACAAATACATGACGGAGGCGATGGAGGCCTTCATCGGGACGGCGCGCGGGATAAAGGACGCCCCTCTGCCCGACAGAGGCAGGATGGCACGGCTGGTGGCGTGATGGGGGAATTCCGCCGCGATGGCATGTTTATTGGCGCTTCGCGCCGCGCAGCAGGTGCGGTTCGGTGTTTGCGAGGTTTTTTGAGATAGATTCGGCGGGCGGGAGTTTTTTGTTTGCGTGAATGCTTTTATTTGAGTATGTAAAAAGACGAAAAAAGGGATGCTATAGCAGCACCCCCATTGAATTTATCTTTAGCTATTAATCTAGTCTTTGTCTTTTTTAATTATCATATGTACCTTGTCTTGTGGGGTTTTAATAATCTTAGTAGCAGTATTATCATCATATAAACCTGCATCAGCTGCCATAGTCACAAGTTTTTTCTGGACACCTGCCTCCTTCGTAGTTCCCGTAACGTTCAAATCCCCTGACTTAACTCCTGCTTCGAGATTATACTTTGTCGTATCGGTTTGTGTATCCAAATATTTGTCAACACTCTCGATGTCTGTTGCTTTGGGCCATACACGATTTTCTGCATAATACATTAAACAGGCAGATTTAATGTTTCTCATATCTGATACAATTTTTGTTGCCTCAGCCGTATCCGTCGCCGAACCGGTCGACAGCATCATCATCCCGGCCAGTATGCCGATAATGATTATAACGATAAGCAGTTCTACGAGGGTGAAGCCTTTCGCTTTGCGGTACTTTTTGATCATCTTTTTCATTTACATTTTTCCTCCCAATCTATTTTTGCCGAATGCCGCGCGCGCGCCCACCCTGCTCGGACCGGACTCGCCTTCCGGTCCCCCGTTTGATTTGACAGATATGCCCTTGCATATCCCTCCCTCGATGATATCTCCGTTTGTTTATATCTATAATTTTTCCGAGCCGCGCCTGGCGGCTCCGCTGTTACCATCCTGATTATAGTATCAATTTCAACAAAAGGAAAGAGATGTATTTCTTAAAAGGGCCGAATTTGCCATAAATCGCAGCAATATATCTCTTAAAATGCTCAAATTTGCCATATATCACATAAAAGCCTGGATCGCCGAGATGATCGGCAGGAAGATGGCGAGCACCATGAAGCCGACGATGACGCCGACGAAGACGACCATGACCGGCTCGAGGATCGAGCTGAGCCGCTTGATCTTCTCCGAGAGCTCCGCGTCGTACCAGTCGGCGACCTTCTCGAGCATCTCGTCGGTGCGCCCCGTCTCTTCGCCGACGGCGATCATGTGGCCGATCATCGGCGGGAAGAGCTTTTTCTCGCGCACGACATCGTTGAGGGCCCGCCCCATCGCGGCGCCGTCGCGCATTTCGAGGAAGCCGCGCTTTATCTTCTCATTACCCGCGACGTCGGCCGTCATCTCAAGCGCGGAGAGCACGGGGACGCCGGAGCGCAGCAGCGAGCCCATCGTGCGGAAGGAGCGCGTCAGCGAGGCCTTGAAGGCGATGTCGCCGAATACCGGTATCCTAAGCATAAAGGAGTCTAGCGGCAGCTTCATCGATTTCATCTTTCGCAGTTGGCTGAAAAGGAGGACGATTGCGACGACGGCAAGCGGGATGATATACCAGTTGTGCTCCATCCAGCGGCCGAATTTGAAGGTCATCAGCGTCAGCGCGGGGAGTTTTATGTTAAGGTTGGAAAAGGCCTTTTCAAACTGCGGGATGACGACGGCGACCATCACGCCGAGGACGAGCAGCGCGATGCCGATGACCACCGCGGGGTAGGTCATCGCCGAGATGATCTTCTTGCGGAGGTTGTCCTGGTCGTCCATGAAGGAGGCGATCTTCGCGAGGCTCATGTCAAGCGTGCCGGACTCCTCGCCGGAGCGCACGAGCGGTATCGTGATCGCGTCGAAGCATTTGGGGTTCTCGGCGAGGGCGCTACCGAGCGTCGTGCCGGCGCTGACGCGTTTGTAGACGCGCGTGAGCACGCGGCGGAAGCGCCGGTTCTGCGTCTGGTCGACGAGGATAGCGAGCGAGGAGGTGACTGGGATGCCGGCGGCGATCATCGTCGAGAGCTGGCGGAAGAAGATGAGCTTGTCGCGCAGCTTGATGCGCGGGGAAAGGTCCCAGAATTCGCTTTTGCCCTTCGGATCGGCGGCAAGCTTGTCGCCCGGGGCGGAGAGCGATATTTCCAGCTGCTGCGAGACATTGAGCGGGACCCAGCCGTTGCCGCGTATCCACGAGAGGACCTCCGGCTCGCCCGGCTCGTTGCGTGTGCCGCTGACCGTCTTCCCGCTCTTGTCCTTAGCCTCATAGTAAAATTCCATCAAAACCAACTCCCGCTTAAACGCTTACGTCTGAGAGAATATAGTTATTAGCGAAAAAAGTCAACGCAAAGCGGTAAACGGCGGGTTACCAAAGACCTTTGGCTCCCTCTTTTGAACAGAGTCCCGAAAATCGGACAGCCAAATAAAGCCCCTGGATTATAATAAAACTAAATACATATAAAGGGGGCTCTTCTATGCGTAAACGTAAAACAGAAGAAAGAATAAAAGCAATTGAGATGCACAAACAGGGAATTCCACGAAGGCGGATTGCTGAAGAACTTGGTGTTAGTCATGATTCTGTTAAAACATGGATATCTTTATATAAGAGCGGACAGAAGGACTTACTGGATGATACAAGGAAAAAAGAACCTACAGCAAGGCTGTAAAACTTGAAGCTGTTTCGGCTCATTTAGAAGAGGGACGTACTATGGTAGATGTTACCTCATCTTTTAACATTTCAAGTCCCTCTCTTTTAAGACGATGGTGTAAGGAATTTATCGAACAAGGGGATATTTCTAGTTCAAAACAAGACTGTCCAGATAAGAAATTGGAAGTTACAAATAGCATAGAAAAGATTAAAGAGCTGGAAATGCAGGTCGATGTATTAAAAAAGCCTTAGAGCTGCAAAGGTGGTGATAGAAAGAAATATTAAATACAGAATCATTTTTGAATTTTCAACAAAACATTCTGTCTGTGTAATGTGTAGATTTTTGTCCGTATCTCGTTCGACATACTACAGTTGGCTAAAGCGGCGTGGAATGGAAGATAAAGACGGTCCTCTCATAGAAGCAATAAGAACGGGACAGAATATCAACAAAAACACTTATGGGTACAGGCGAATGACTCTGTGGCTCAACAACTTCATTGGCATTCATGTAAACAATAAGAGGGTAAGGCGTGTTATGAAAAAAGCGGGACTTCAAGCGGAAATAAGAAAAAGAAAAAGTTTAAAGTGATGTCAGGAAATATCCACAGCTATGAGAATATCCTGAACAGAGAATTTCGTTCCGACAGACCAAACCAGAAACTGGTTACTGATATCACATATATACGAACAAAAAGGGTAATATATTCCTCTCCATGATAAAAGATCTCTTTGATAATTCCATACAGGGATATCAAATCAGTCGTAATAATAATATTAAGTTAGTAACCGATACATTGAAGAAAGCATTTGAAAATAATAATAAGGTGGTCGCTGATGGACCAATCCTCCACAGCGACCAGGGGTTTCAATATACAAGCCATGCATATTTCAACCTGACACAAAGATACGGACTCAAGGTCTCGATGTCAAGGAAAGGAAATTGTTTGGATAATGCCTGTGCAGAAAACTTCTTTAGTCACATTAAATCAGAACTCGTCAACCGAGTAAAATGGGAGAACTACGAGGAGGCCAAAGATGCTATAGACGAATATATAAGGTATTATAATAACGACAGGATACAGATAAAATTGAAAAAGGCTCCGATGCAATATCGAAGTCTCTTTATTGAATAAATTTTTGATACCCTTGGGAGCTTTTATAGCGTTGTCCGGTTTGCGGGACTCTGTTCAGGCGAGGGGGCTCCGGCGAAGCCGGTGGAGGAGGGTTGACCTTGGTTCTGACCTTATCCTCTTCCGCGGCTTCTGCCGCGGGCACTGTTTAGCGCGAAAAACCGCGCCAAACAGTACAACACTCCTTCCGACCCGGCGCAAAAATCGCGCGCCGGCCCACCTCTGGTGTAACTACCAGCCGAGTCGCACAAATCAGCAAAACTCTGATTTGGCTCCCTGGCCGCCTCGGCGAGGGAGGCTTAAAAGGCATAAATCGCAGTTTATCTTTTCCTTGTAATTGAGTAAACCGCGATTTGTCCGGCCTTTCTTGACGCGTTTGCCGCGGGATTTTATCCGTTTCGCAAACGAGTGATGATGTCAGAAGAGCTATACAATACGCGCAGTACCGTGACACAATCTCCCTCCACCACATAGATTGCGGAGTAATTCCCGACAGGCAGTTGTCTCAAACATAAGTCGCACTCCGGCTGGAACGCAAATAATTTATACCGCTCCGGGAATTCATTTAGTGATTCAATCCCATCCGCAATGCGGTCGTATTGTTTCATCGCCGTATCCGAAACTTTGAGATTGTCCGCGATATACTCGTAAATCTCAGCCATGTCCTCCAACGCTTTGTTGGTGATTTTTATTTGATATTGTTTCATCTGTGCGATTCACGAAATCTGGCAAAGGCGGTGGAAGCATCCTGTGTGCTGCCTTGTCTCATCTCCTCATAGCCGGCCATTAGCTCCGCGCGAAGCCGCTCCGCCGACATGGCGTCGGCATTGACGGCGGCCGGCACTTTGGGCAGGGATACTTCAAAGGGAATGCCTCCGGTCAAAGTGATCTGGCGCAGAAACATATCCACAGCGGTCGCCATCGGAACGCCCAACTGCTTCAAAACATCCTCTGCCTGCATCTTTACTGTGGGATTTACCCGCAGGTTTAGCGTCGTAGACTTTTCCATAAGATCAACTCCTTCCATAGACATTGTAACGTAAATTACGTTACCGATCAAGGTTGTTTTTACAAGTCCAATTAGTGAGCGCATCCCCCCAGAGCTGCCTCCGCCAATCTCCGCGCAGCGGCCGCCGTTATCCCACGAAAGAGGCCGGAGACTGACGTCCCCGGCCTCTTTATTGTTTCGTTTTTTTTGCGGTCTGTGGATTATGCGCCCGGACTTAGTAGTCCATGCCGCCCATTCCACCCATGCCGCCCATTCCTCCGGCCATGTCGCCGAGGGACTCTTTCTTCTCGGGCTTGTCGGCGACGACGGCGTCCGTGGTGAGGATCATCGCCGCGATCGAGGAGGCGTTCTGGAGCGCCGAGCGCGTTACCTTCACCGGGTCGATGATGCCAGCTTCGATCATGTCGACATATTCGCCGGTGGTCGCGTCGAGGCCCTGTCCCTCTTTGAGGGTCTTGACCTTTTCGATGATGACGTCGCCCTGCATGCCGCTGTTGTGGGCGATGAGGTAGAGGGGTTCGGTGAGCGACTTGCGGACTATCTGCGCGCCGGTCCTCTCGTCGCCTTCGAGTTTGGCGATCTCTTTATCAAGGGCGTTGGTGCAGCCGACGAGCGCTACTCCGCCGCCGGGGACGATGCCCTCTTCGACCGCGGCGCGCGTCGAGTTGAGAGCGTCTTCTATGCGAAGCTTGAGTTCCTTCTGCTCGGTCTCGGTAGCGGCTCCGACCTGAATGACGGCCACGCCGCCGACGAGCTTCGCGAGGCGCTCCTGGAGCTTCTCTTTGTCGTACTCTGAAGTCGAGTCGGCGAGTTCTTTCTTGATCTGCGCGGCGCGGTCTTTGATCGCCGCGGAGTCGCCGGCGCCTTCGACTATCGTCGTGTCTTCCTTGGTGACTTTTACCTTCTTCGCGTGACCGAGGTCAGCAACGTCGGCGCTGTCGAGCTTGCGGCCTACTTCTTCGCTGATGACGGTCGCGCCGGTGACGGTGGCGATATCCTGGAGCATCGCCTTTCTGCGGTCGCCGAATCCGGGGGCCTTGACGGCTACAACCTGAAGGATGCCGCGGAGCTTGTTGACGACGAGTGTCGCGAGGGCTTCGCCCTCAACGTCTTCGGCGATGATGAGGAGCGGCTTCGCGAGCTGGACGCTCTTCTCAAGGACGGGAAGCATGTCTTTGACGTTTGAGATCTTGCCGTCTACGATGAGGATGTTGGCGTCGTCGAGTACCGCTTCCATGCGGTCGGGGTTGGTGATCATGTAGGGGCTGAGGTAGCCTTTGTCGAACTGGAGCCCTTCGACGGTCTCAAGCGTGGTGCCGAGGCTCTTGCTGTCTTCAACGGTGATGACGCCCTCTTCGCCGACCTTCTCCATCGCCTCGGCGATGAGCTCGCCGACTTTCTTGTCGTTGGCGGAGATGGCCGCTACCTGAGCGGTCTTTTTGTGTCCCTTGACGGGCGAGGCCTGCTTCTTGAGCTCTTCGACGACGACCGCGGTCGCGTCTTCCATGCCCTTGCGGAGCTGCATGCCGTTCGCGCCGGCGGCGACGTTTTTGATGCCCTCGCGGATCATCGCGCGGGCGAGGACGGTGGCGGTCGTGGTCCCGTCGCCGGCGACGTCGTTGGTCTTGGAGGCTACTTCTTTGATGAGCTGCGCGCCCATATTCTCGAACGGATCTTCGAGTTCGATCTCTTTAGCGATGGTCACGCCGTCGTTGGTGATAGTCGGCGAGCCGAATTTCTTCTCAAGGACTACGTTGCGTCCCTTGGGGCCGAGTGTGATGCCTACCGTATCCGCGACTTTATTGATCCCGCGCTCCATCGAGCGGCGCGCGTCTTCTCTGAAAAGCAATGTCTTTGCCATGATATTATTCCTCCCGTTTATCTATCTAAATAATTACTTCTCGATTATCGCGAGAACGTCTCTTTCACCGATGATGAGGTAGTTTTCGTCGTCGACTTTGACTTCGGTTCCCGAATATTTGCTGTAGATGACTTTGTCGTCAACTTTGACTTCCATCGGCTGGCGCTGTCCGTTGTCCAGGACTTTGCCGGCTCCGACCGCTACGACGATGCCCTCGACGGGCTTTTCTTTCACTGTGTCCGGAAGAACGAGGCCGCCCTTAGTCTTCTCTTCGTTCGGCGCTGCCTTTACTACGATCCTGTCTCCAAGTGGCTTAAGTTTCATTAAGAGATCCCTCCTGTTATTTTTAAAGCAATTTGTTTTTTGTGTTAGCACTCACATTCATTGAGTGCTAATTTTCTTTACGCCTGAAATTTTACTGACTGACGGCGCTTTTCTCAAATATGATTATAGGCAAATATTTTTCGTTTTACTCTGTAATATTGCTTTATCTTCGATTTGCTTTATTATCCATAAAAATTTTTGACTTTATTAAATCTTACGGGTAAATACTTATTTTCCGATGATTTTTTATCAAACTGATGTTTTTATCGTAGTCCGCCTCTATGCCACTCTTCTCGTCTATCCGGCCAGCGGTGAGACGCGCGCTCATTTACGCGGCGCGCAGCTTCCCTCAAAAAAAAACGGTGAGAGGGGCCATGCTGGGGTCCCTCTCACCGGATGTTTTTGCGCGCTGCTTTTATTACAGGCGAGTCGCGATCGTCTCTTCAAAGAATTCGTGGGCCGTTTCCGGCGACACGCTGTATATTTTTCCGTCCACGTCGACCGATACGTCGTTCTGGCACTGCCCCATGCAGAAGGAGCCGCTTATCTCTATTTTGTCGTGGAGCTTTCTCTTCTCTATTTCGTGCTGGAATAGCTGTAGCACGTTGTAGGCCCCTTTGAGGTAGCATGACGTGCCGATGCATATTCTTACGACGGCCATGACTTACGCCTCCCCGTTCGCGCGGTAGTGTACGTGGAGCAGGTCGTGGACGCGACCCTTGAGCAGCCCGCTGTAGAGCGCCATCATCAGCGGGTTCTCTTCGGAGCGTTTTATGCTCGACATTTTGTCCGCCGAGTAGAGCCCTTTGCCGCGGCTCTCTTTGCCCTCGTGGAGGACGAAGGGCTGTCCCGCGCCGCAGACGCAGCCGCCTGGGCAGGCCATGACTTCCACGAAGTCGTAGCGTTCGCCGTTTTTGATGCGGCCTATCAGTTCATGGGCGTTGCCGAGGCCGCTCACCACCGCGATCTTAAGTTCGCGGCCGCCGTATTTCACGGTAGCCTCTTTGAGGCCCTCATTGCCGCGCACGCCCTTGAAGGCGATCGCCTGCAGCGCCGCCGCCGATTTGTCGGAGACGATCCGGCGCAGCACCGCCTCGGTGACGCCGCCGGTAACGCCGAAGATGACGCCGGCGCCGCTCATGGTGCCAAAGGGCATGTCTACCGCCTCCGGCTCCAGTTCGGAGAATACCAGCCCGGATTCTTTGATCATCTGGATGAGCTCCTGCGTCGTGATCACGCAGTCCACATCAGGCCCCAGTTCGCCGCGGAATTCTTCGCGCGCCGCCTCGGCCTTTTTCGCCGTGCAGGGCATGACCGCCACGTGCACGTGTTTTCTCGGCGAGTGTTTGTGGTGTTCTTTGATCACCGCCGCGAACATCTGCATCGGCGAACGGCAGGTGGAGAGGTTTTCCGCCACTTCGGGCTCGTTCTTCTCCGCGTAGTTCACCCAGGCGGGACAGCAGGAGGTGAAGAGCGGCATCTCATGTTCGCCTTCGCCGAGCCGCGCGAGGAATTCCGCGGACTCTTCGAGTACCGTGAGGTCCGCTCCCGTCGAGGTGTCGAATACCTCGTTGAAGCCTATACGGCGCAGGGCGGCGACGATTTTGCCCATCGCGTTTTCGCCGTCGCCGATGCCGAGCTCTTTTCCGAGCGCGACGCGCACGGCGGGCGCTATCTGCACGGAGACGCGCGTCTCTTTTTCGTCGAGCGCCTTCCAGACTTTCGCGCTGTCGTTCCTGATAACGATCGCGCCGGTCGGGCAGACGGCGGCGCACTGGCCGCAGCCGACGCAGACGCTTTCGCTGATGGGGATGTCGAATACGGTGCTGATGGTCATTTTTGAGCCGCGCCCCGCGAAGTCGATCGCGCCGACCCGCTGTATCTCGTTGCACATCCTCACGCAGTCGCCGCAGAGGATGCATTTGTTTTGGTCGCGCGTGATGCAGAGAGAGGATTCGTCGCGGCGCGGGGTCTCGGCCCCGTTCGGGAAGCGCACGCCGTCGATGTTGAAGCGCATCGCGAGCTCCTGCAGCTTGCATTTGCCGTTGTTGCCGCAGGTGGTGCAGTCGCGGCAGTGGTCGGCGAGCAGCAGTTCGAGGATCATTTTGCGGTATTTGCGTAGGCGCTCGGTGTTCGTCCAGATCTCCATGCCCTCTTTGGGCGGGGTCGAGCAGGCCGCGTCGAGGCCGCCCCATTTGTTTTCGACCATGCACATGCGGCAGGCGCCGTAGATGGAGAGCTCGGAATAGTAGCAGAAGGTCGGGAGTTTGATGCCGGCCTTGCGGATGACTTCAAGGATGTTTTTCTCGCCGCTTATTTCGACGGGGAGCCCGTCTATCGTCATGTATTTTTTCGTCTCCATCTCGCCTAGACCTCCTTGACCGCGTGGAAGGGGCACGCCGTGACGCACGCGCCGCATTTGATGCATTTTTCTTTGTCTATCGTAAAGGGTTCTTTTATTTTACCGCAGATCGCCTCCACGGGACAGCCGCGCGCGCATTTCGAGCAGCCTTTGCAGAGCGCGGGATCGATCTCGAAGCTTTTGAGCTTCGCGCAGGCCCCCACGGGGCAGTATTTTTTGCTGATATGGGCCTCGTATTCCTCGCGGAAGTTTTTGATGGTGCTGACGACCGGCAGCGCGGCGGTCTTGCCGAGGCCGCAGAGGGCGGTGTGGGATATCATATCGGCGAGTTCGAGCAGCAGGTCGATGTCGCCCTCGCGCCCCTCCCCCGCGACGATGCGTTCAAGTATCGCGAGCATCTGCTTGGTGCCGCCGCGGCAGGGGACACATTTGCCGCAGGACTCGTTCTGCGTGAAGTTCATGAAGAAGCGCGCCACCTCGACCATGCAGGTCCTGGAGTCCATGACGACGAGGCCGCCGGAACCGATCATCGCCCCCGCCGCCTTCAGCGAATCGAAGTCAAGGGGCAGGTCAAGATCCTTGACCGTAAGGCAGCCGCCGGAGGGGCCGCCGATCTGGACGGCTTTGAAATCCGCGCCGCCGCGCATCCCGCCGCCGACCTCAAAGACGATCTCGCGCAGCGTCGTCCCCATCGGCACTTCGATGAGTCCCGTGTTCTCTATGTTTCCCGTCAGCGCGAAGGCCTTCGTTCCCGGGCTCTTCTCGGGGCCGAGCGTCTTGTACCATGCCACGCCCTTGTTGATGATGAGCGGGACGTTCGCGAATGTCTCGACGTTGTTGAGCACCGTCGGGCTGTCAAAGAGGCCGTGTTCGACGGTGCGCGGCGGCTTGACGCGCGGCATGCCGCGTTTGCCCTCGATGGAGGCGGTCAGCGCGCTGCCCTCGCCGCAGACGAAGGCTCCCGCGCCGCGGTTGATGTGCATACGGAAGGAGAAGCCGCTGCCGAGGATGTCGCCGCCGAGCAGCCCCAGCTCCTCCGCCTGCGCGATCGCCGTGCGCAGCCGCGAGACGGCCATCGGATATTCGGCGCGCACGTAGATGTAACCGTTCTGCGCTCCGCAGGCGAGCCCCGCGATCATCATGCCTTCGAGCATCCGGTGCGGGTCGCCCTCCATGATGCTGCGGTCCATAAAGGCCCCGGGGTCGCCCTCGTCGCCGTTGCAGACGATGTACTTATGTTCGGCGTTCTGGCGTTTTACCTGGCTCCACTTGCGCCCGGTGGGGAAACCGCCGCCGCCGCGCCCGCGGAGGTTCGACTCTTCGATCATACCGACGATCTCGTCCCCGTTCATGTCAAAGAGGGCGCGTTCGAAGGCCGAGTAGCCGCCGATCGCAAGGTATTCTTTGATCGAGGTGGCGTCGATGTGGCCGCAGTGCTCGAGCACGTGGCGCGTCTGTTTCTTGTAGAAGGGGATCTCGCCCTGCTTCTTGTATATCTCGCCGTTTTTGGCGTAGGCGAGGCGCGCGATGTGCTCTCCGCCGACGATCGTCTTTTCGATGATCTCAGAGCAATCCTCGGGCTTGACCTTGACATAGAGCCAGCCCTGCGGCTCGATCCGCACCAGCGGCCCCATCTCGCAGAAGCCGTGGCAGCCCGATTTTTTAAGGCCGACCGAGTGTTCGTGCGGTTCTTCCCTGAGCTCGACGGCGACGTTGATGCCGCGCTCCTCCATTATCTTTTTCAATTCGTCGTATATTTCCAGCGAACCGCTCGATATGCAGCCGGTGCCGGCGCAGATGAGTATTTTTTTGTCCTCTTCACCAAGGCTCGCGGCATATATTTCGCGCAGTTTCCGCAGTTCTTCACGGGTCTTTATCATCTTATAAGCCCCTCCTTCAGCGCGGAGAGGAGCGCCGAGGCCTTGTCGGGCGTCATCGCAGGGTATACTTTGTCGTTGACGGTGAGCACCGGCGCGAGGCCGCAGGCGCCGAGGCAGGAGACGGTCTCCACGGTGAAGCCGAGGTCGTCGGTCGTCACCTTCTTATCGGAGAGGCCGAGCTCCGAGCGCAGCTGTTCAAGGATAGGGATCGACTTGCGCACGTGGCAGGCGGTGCCGTCGCAGACTTTTATCACAAATTTCCCCTTCGGGTTGAGGGAAAAATTTTCGTAAAAGGTGGCGACGCTGTAGATACGCGCCTGGGGCACCCTCAGCTTTCTGGAGAGATAGGGGAAAATCTCGCGGGGCAGATAACGGTAATGTTCCTGGATATCCTGTAATATCGCGATAATAGCCGTACCTGAAGACTCATGCTCTTCAAGTATCTTATCGATGAGCGCGTAATCAAATTTTTCTGTCACGATAACATTCCTCTCCGTCATTCATTATTTTTTGATTATAACTCATTTTATTTACGATATACAAGCGCTTGTCAGAAGGCCGGAAAACTATCCCGCGAGTATAAAAACTGACGTTAAGGCAGGCAGCGCCTTTTTGCCCGGATGAGCTCTGTGATAAACCGCCTGTCCAGTTCGGAAAGCGGATAGTCCTTTCTGTGGACCAGAACATCACGATAGGTTTTTCGGTTATCCGCACATTCCTTTTGTACAAGCTGGAACTGTTCCAGCAGTTGATTCGGGACGGGAGATACCCACATGAAGGTTTCTTTGTTGTGAAGCAGCAGGCTGAATTGACTTGCACGCTCAAAGACAAATATCCTGCGCTTGATCTCTTCCGGCAGCTCCTCTTTTCTGACGGCGGACAGCGCCAGCGAGGGCACGAACGGATCGGCATGCGCGATCTCAATGAAGGGCGTCAAGTCAGACAGGCGTATCGCGTCTTGAGCGGCAAGCGGGCTGTCGCGGTTCATGATCAGGACATAATGAAAATCCGTAATCAGTTCGTAGAGCAGCCCTTTTTCCTCAAATGATTTCTCAAAATATTTGTCGAATTTTTTGGCATACCTTACTATCCCCAGATCGTACTCGGAGGAAATCACGCTGTCCATGGTATGCAGCGAACTGGTTTCGTTATAATATATTTCCGCCTGTTCCGCGCTGACGCATGTTGAAAAACGGGCGAACGCGTCGGATATGTAGCTTGCCCTCGGTACGGATACGGAAAATTTTTGTTTTACCGACGCGCCGCTTTTATACATATACTCAACTTCATTTATCTGCCCGATAATCCTTTTCGCGTAACCGATGAAGTTTTCACCTTCCGGCGTTAAAGTCATACCTTTATAGGAACGATTGAATATGACGATGCCAAGGTCTTCTTCCAGCTCTCTGATCGCGCGGCTCAAATTGGGCGGCGCGACCAGCAGCTTTTCAGCGGCTTTGTTGATCGAGCTTAGCCGGGCTACTTCAATCGCGTATTCCCACTGGAGTATATTCATAGAATCTCCTTTCGCTTGCGTCGGCGGGACGAGAAAATCACCACAAAGAAAAAAGAGGCATCGTCCTTGTACAACGCATCTCACAAGAGGTCATCGTTTTATATATCACTCTTTAAAGTGTCGTCTCCTTTACGCCATTTTTTTGCCGGTTTAATCATGAATCCAGCCCCGCACCAAGGGAAAGATGACTCCTCCCACGGCATTGCCGACGGTCATGGACAGCAGATAAATAATTGTCTCGCCGCTCCACGCGCCCGCCATGACAAAGAAAAACATATTAGCCACACAATGTTCAAAGCCGCACAGAATAAAAACCATCACGCCCAGAAACAAAGAAAGGTATTTCCCTACTTCGTTGTCAATATTATTATAACCCTCCGCGGCAATATAAATAAGGATATTGCACAGAGCCGAGAGAATGAAAATACTGAGCAGGCTGTCCGGCGGCTTTGTTCCAAGGGATAAGCATACCTTGCCGTGACAGAGGCCAGGGCCGAAGGTACGGACGGCAAACGGCCCTACGGTAAAAAGAACGCCCCGTGCGGCCTGTCTTTCAGAGGGAGCAGCACGCAGCCGCCAAGTCCGGTACAAGCGCCAGCGTTTTCTCCGCCGCCTCAACAACGTGCTTGGCAAGCACCGCCGAGGTGACGGTCCCGACGCCGCCGGGTACCGGGGTGATGGCGGCGACCAGCGGCTCCACCGCATCAAAAAGTACGTCGCCGCAGAGTTTGCCCTCCGCGTCCACGTTGATCCCCACGTCGATGATCACCTGTTCACGGTTCGTGTAGTCTGCGCCGACAACGCCGGCCTTTCCCGCGGCGGCGATCAGGATCTCCGCGTTTCGGCAGGCCGCGGCTATGTCGGCGGTCTTTGTATGGCACATGGTGACGGTGGCGTGCCTCGCCTGCAGCATCATGGAAACCGGTTTGCCTATGACCAGGCTGCGCCCGATGACCGTTACCCGCTTCCCTTGCAGGGAGTAACCGTAGTAGTCCAGCATTTCTATGCAGGCCTGAGCGGTGCAGGGGGGAAAGCCCGTGCCGGCGCCGATGAATACCGACTCTAAAGATCCGCCGGTGATGCAGTCCACATCTTTTTCCGGCGAGAGCAGGGCACAGGCCGCCAGCTCGTCGCCCTTGACGGGCAGCGGCCTGAACATGAGGCAGCCGTGTATGGAATCGTCCTCGTTGATCGTTCTCACCGCGTCCAACAGTTCGTTGCGTGAACAGCCGCCGGGCAGCACGAAACAGCGCACATCCACGCCGACTTTTCCGCAGCGGCTTTTCGCGCCGCGTTCATAGGCCAGGTCATCCTCGCGTTCGCCGACGCGCAGAATGGCAAGCGTCGGCGTCACGCCTTTTTCTTTCAGCTTTTTCGCGCGTTCTTTCAGAACTTCCGTCAGCGCGTTTGCAACAGGCGCCCCTTTTAAAACGATCGACATAGCTATCTCCTTCCCCGCCTACCTCAGTCCGCCGGCTATTTCGTCGGCTATTTTTTGAGCTTTCGGCGAATACAGGCGCAGCATATCGTCGGCATCCGACTCAAGCTCCGCCGCCCTCTCCCTGTTCCGCAGCGTTTTTGTATTTACGAATACGTTGACGGCGGCGCTTTCCAGCGCCGCTTTGCAGAATAGCGCCCCGCACGCCACATCGGACATGAGCATGACGCTGCCCT
Organism: Cloacibacillus evryensis DSM 19522; assembly: GCF_000585335.1. NCBI lineage: Bacteria > Thermotogati > Synergistota > Synergistia > Synergistales > Synergistaceae > Cloacibacillus > Cloacibacillus evryensis. The sequence goes on along the minus strand of NZ_KK073872.1, from coordinate 1,227,666 downwards.
TTTCCTTCATCTCATCCAGCAGGCCGACCGCCATGCAGCTGTAATGCATCATTTCGAGCGGCGCACGGCAGGCGTCAAGGGTCGCCCTCTCTAATATTTCCTCGCGTTTGGGGTCTTCTTTTGGAATGGAATAGGCTTTCGCAAGCGGCTCGAAGGCGGCGGCGTCCTCGTCCGCCAGCTCCAAAAACCTCTGCCTGATCTTTTCCGCCTTTGAGAGTATGACTTTTATATCTTCCTCCACGGCGGCGTATTTTTTACGGCCCGTCGTGAAATTGCCGACCATAGAGCAGAGCGCCGTTCCCAGCGCGCCGCAGAGCGCGGCGGCTCCGCCGCCTCCCGGCGTCGGCATTTTGGAGGCCAGCGCCTCCGCAAATTCGACGCAGCTTTTTTCAACTAGTTTGCCGCTCACGAAGCATTCCTCCTTAAAATTACCGCGAAGCGCCGGAAGAGGCGCCCCGCGGTTTGACGGCTAGAACAGTCCGCTGATCACGCCGTTTTCGTCGATGTCGATCTTCTCGGCCGCGGGAACTTTCGGCAGGCCGGGCATCGTCATTATGTCGCCCGTCAGCGCCACGATGAAGCCGGCTCCGGCGGAGACCTTAAGGTTGCGCACGGTGATCGTGAATCCGTCGGGCGCGCCGAGGCTCGCCGCGTCGTCTGAGAACGAATACTGCGTCTTCGCCATGCAGATCGGAAGATCGCCGAAGCCCAGCTCTGTCAGGCGCTGCGCCTGTTTTTTCGCGCCGGAGGTCAGCTGCACGCCGTCCGCGTGATAAACGCGCCGGCAGATGGCGTCGAGTTTTTCTTCTATCGGCTTTTCCAGCTCATAGCTGAATTTAAAATCGTTGGGGCCATCGCAGAGGCGCACGACCTCTTCCGCGAGGGCCATGCCGCCTTCGCCGCCCTTCGCCCACACTTCGGAGAGCGCGACGTTGACGCCGAGTTCGCCGCATCTCTTCTCGACGAGGTCCAGCTCGGCCTTCGTATCTGTCGGGAAGGCGTTGATCGCTACCACGCACGGCAGGCCGAAGACGTTCTTGATGTTGTCGACGTGGCGCAGCAGGTTCGGCAGGCCCTTTTCAAGGGCTTCGAGATTTTCGCTGTTCAGTTCGCTCTTGGCGAGGCCGCCGTGATGCTTGAGCGCGCGGACGGTGGCTACGACGACGACCGCGGTGGGGCTGAGGCCGGCCATGCGGCACTTGATGTCAAGGAACTTTTCCGCGCCGAGGTCGGCGGCGAATCCCGCCTCCGTGATGGCGTAATCCCCCATCTTCATCGCCATGCGGGTGGCGGTGATGGAGTTGCAGCCGTGCGCTATGTTGGCGAAGGGGCCTCCGTGGATAAATGCGGGCGTATGCTCCAGCGTCTGGACGAGGTTCGGCTTCAGCGCATCTTTGAGCAGGGCGGCCATCGCGCCGGCCGCGTGCAGGTCGCCGGCCGTCACGGGCTCGTCTTTAAACGTATAGCCCACGATCATGCGCGCGAGGCGCTCTTTAAGGTCTGTGATGTCCGCGGCCAGGCAGAGGACTGCCATGACCTCCGACGCGACCGTGATGTCGAAGCCGTCTTCGCGCGGCACTCCCTGCGCCTTGCCGCCGAGCCCGTCAACTATATTGCGGAGCTGGCGGTCGTTCATATCGACGGCGCGCCTCCATGTAATTTTTTTAGCGTCTATCCCGAGCGCGTTGCCCTGCTGGATGTGGTTGTCCAGCATCGCGGCAAGCAGGTTGTTCGCGGCGCCGATGGCGTGGAAGTCTCCCGTGAAGTGCAAGTTTATATCTTCCATCGGCGCGACCTGGGCGTATCCGCCGCCGGCAGCGCCGCCCTTGATGCCGAATACGGGCCCCAGCGAAGGTTCGCGCAGCGCGACGACGGCGTTTTTGCCGATGCGGCGCATCCCGTCGGCAAGCCCGACGGTCGTCGTGGTCTTGCCCTCGCCCGCCGGAGTGGGCGTGATGGCGGTGACGAGTATCAGCTTGCCGTCCGGCTTTGCGGTCTCTTTCAGCAGTTTATAGTCGATCTTGGCCTTATAGCTTCCGTATTGCTCGATATATTTCTCGTCGACCCCGCATCGGGCGGCGATCTCGTTGATCTTCAGCAAAGGTGCTTCCTGGGCGATCTCAATGTCTGTCTTCATTAAAAATTCCTCCTTATCGTATTTACATTTGACGCGTGTGTCCGCACGCCGCCGCCGTCATCCGTTATGAATAAACACGGGAAGGCGCGGGTACAAACAGCTATTCCGGTTTAACGGCGGCACAAATATCCCAGCCGGGGAGGTCAGCGAAAAATTTTCCGGTGAAACCTTCCCGACCGGCAATACATATTAGAAGGTTAGGCTCCCGGCTAAGCCGGGGCGTGATTACTTGTTACTTTTTAGCAGGAGCGCTGTGGATGGACCTGCCGTGGGCGGCCTCAACAGCCTCTGTGACAGCCTCGCAGAAAGTGGGGTGAGGACGGACGACGCGCGTAAGCTGTTCCGCCGTCAGCCGGCTGACACAGGCGGTGGCAAGCTCCGCGATCATGTCAGTGGCGCGTTCGCACATGAGCTGCGCGCCCAGGAGCACGTCGGTATCGGCGTCAAAGACCAGCTTGATAAAGCCGCGCTCCCCGTTTTCGATGATGGTTTTTCCGTTGCCCATCATCATATATTTACCGATTATAACCTTCCGCCCGCGCTCCGCGGCTTCGGCCTCGGTCAGCCCGACGCTTGCGATCTCAGGGGCGGTGTAGATGCAGTTTGGAATGAACTCAAGGCAGACGCTCGGCTCTTCGCCGGCGAGCCGTTCGCAGACGCTGATCGCCTGCGCGGAGGCCAGATGCGCCAGCTGCATGCCGCCGATCACGTCTCCGATGGCGTATATCCCCGGCACGGAGGTCTCGAAGCTGTCGTTTACCTCGATGCAGCCGTTCTTCATCGGCAGCGTGAAGCCGCCGCAGTAGAGCCCCTCCGTATCCGGCTCGCGGCCGTTGGCGACGAGGATGCTGTCGGCCTCCAGCTCGAAATCCTTTCCGTCGGAGGCAAAGCGGCAGAGCAGGCCGTCCCCGGCCCTTACCACCTCTTTGACGACGGATTTCCCGTAGACTTTTATGCCGCGTTTTTTAAGGACCGTGCCGAAGTTCTTCGATATATCGTCGTCCCATACGCGCATCAGGCGGCTGCGCACTACCATTGCAACTTCGCAGCCGAGGTTGGCGAAGACGGTGGCGAATTCCACGGCGATGACGCCCGCGCCGAAGACCAGCAGCTTTTTCTTCACTACGCCGCTGTCGGCGAGCAGTTCGTCGCTGGTGATGACGCCCGGCAGATCGCAGCCCGGGAACTGCGTGCGCGACGGCTTCGAGCCGCTGGCGATCAGGATGTTCTTCGCCGTGAGCATCGTCTCTTCGCCGTCCGGCGAGGTAAATTTCACGCTGCCGGGGCCGGCGACGGAGCCGCAGCCGAAGAGGCGGACGACGCCGTTCGCCTTGAGAAGCTGTTCCACGCCGCTCCGAAGCCTGCCTACGACCTGATCTTTACGGTCATACATCTTTACCGGGTCGCACGAGACGTTGTCCGCGTGAAGGCCGAGCAGCTCAAAGTCATGGTTCGCCTTGGCAAAGAGCTCCGATGTGTAGAGCAGCGATTTCGTCGGGATGCAGCCGCGGTTCAGGCAGGTGCCGCCGACGTCGCGGCGCTCTATGACGCAGACCTTAAGGCCGAGCTGCGCCGCGCGGACGGCGCCCACGTAACCTCCGGGGCCGGCTCCTATGATAATCAGATCGTAACTGTCCATTATTCCGCCTCCATCAAGAGAGAAGAGATGTCGAGGAGCATACGTTCCCGCTCCTCCCGGCAATTTGTGCCTATGAGCGCGCCGCGGAGAGAGTCCGTCGTAAAAGCGGCTCCCGTTAAAGTTTTTTCTACCGTTTCCGAGAAATCCGGATCGAGCGCGTCCGTAAAAAGGCGCGCGGCGGTTACATTGCCCTCCGAGACGGTGAGGCACAGTTCGGCCCCGCCCCAGTCAAAACGCCGTTTTCTGCGGAAAACGAAATCCGGCTCCGCCTCGAGCCGCCATTCCGGAGAGGCGAACTTTTGCGTCATGGAATCAAGGAGCGCTTCGTCAAGATCCGAGACCGCCAAATTTTCCGGCTCGACGTCGTATTCGCCGCCGAATGCCTCGCGCAGGGCCGAGGTCATCGTCTCCACAGTGATGCCGCCGTCGAGCTCGGAGAGATTCACGACCCTCGAACGGACGGAGCGGACGCCCTTGCTCTCCAGCTTATCCTTGTCCACGTTCAGATATTTAGCCATATCAGACGTGTCGGCGCTGATGAGCAGCGTGCCGTGGTGGCAATGGCGTCTGCCGCTTGACATGAAGGCGTTGCCGGAAAATTTCCGGCCTCCGACGGTGATGTCGTTGCGGCCCGAGAGCTCCGCGGAGAGTCCCAGTGAGCGCACGGCCGCGAGGATGACCCCCTGCTGCCGCGCGACGCTGTAATCGGGGTCCGCCGCGATAAAGGAAAAGTTCAGGTTCCCCAGATCGTGGAAGACCGCGCCTCCTCCTGAAAGACGGCGGGCAAGATACCCGCCGTCCTTTTCAAGCAATTCTACGCGGCATTCGGCGCGGCCGTTTTGATTGCGGCCGATAACGACCGTTCTCTGGTTTTGCCAGAGATAGAGGACGCAGCTCCCCGCCTCGACAGTCCGCATAAGATATTCTTCAACGGCCTGGTTGCGATAAGGGACTGCTCCGTCTGCAATGACAAAAACGGCTCTGTTTATCATCAGTCTAACGCGCAGCGGATGATAGGAGTACGCGCCGCGGCGACTTCGTCGGGACGCCCGATCGGGGTGGTGACGGGCGCGCTGTGAAGCGCTTCGGGGTTGCTCCGCGCCTCTTTCAGAAGCGATATTACGGCTTCCGCGGCCTCATCCAGCGTATCCTTCGTCTCCGTCTCGGTTGGCTCGAACATCAGCGCCTCGTGGACGATCAGCGGGAAGTACATCGTCGGCGGGTGCATGCCGCAGTCCAGCATTCCCTTGGCCAGATCGCTCGCCGAAACGCCCGTTTCCTTATGCAGCTCTTCCAGCGTCAGGACGAACTCGTGCATACAGAGGCCCTCGTTGGAGGTCGGGCAGTGCTTCTTCAGCAGGACGCGCAGGTAATTTGCGTTCAGCACCGCGTTCTGCGAGGCTTCGTGCAGGCCCTTGCCTCCGAGCGAAAGAACGTAGCAGAGCGCGCGGACGCAGACCAGGAAGTTGCCGTAGAAGGAACGGACCGCGCCGATGGAGGCGGGATCGTCCTTAAAGGCGTAGCCTGTTTCCGTCTTTACGGCGGAACGGCCCGGCAGATACTTCGCAAGTATCTCCTTGGCTCCGACCGCCGCCGCTCCGGGACCGCCTCCGCCGTGAGGCGTGGAGAAGGTCTTGTGCAGGTTAAGGTGGATGACGTCAAAGCCCATATCTCCGGGGCGCGCCGTGCCCATGATGGCGTTCATATTGGCACCGTCGTAGTAGCAGAGGCCGCCGGCTTCGTGGACGATGCGCGTGATCTCAAGAATATTTTTGTCAAACATGCCGAGCGTGTTCGGGTTCGTGAGCATCAGGCCGGCCGTATCGGGGCCGACCGCCGCGCGCAGCGCGTCGAGGTCGACGCTGCCGTCCTGGGCGGATGGGATGTTCACGATCTGGAAGCCCGTCATGGAGGTGGAGGCGGGATTCGTTCCGTGAGCGGAGTCGGGAACGATGATCTTGTTCCTCGCCGCTCCGCCGTTATCGCGCAGATAGGCTTTTATAAGCAGCAGGCCGGTGAACTCGCCGTGCGCGCCCGCGGCGGGCTGGAACGTCATGGCGTCCATGCCCACGAGCTCGCAGAGGCGGCTGCCGAGCGCCTCAAGGACTTCAAGGCATCCCTGGACAGTCTCTTCCGGCTGCAGCGGGTGTATGTTCTGGAAACCGGGGAGCGCCGCGACCTCTTCGTTGACGGCCGGGTTATACTTCATCGTGCAGGATCCGAGGGGATAGAATCCGCAGTTGACGCCGTAAACCTGCTTGTTCAAAGCGGTATAGTGACGGCATACGTCCACCTCGGAAAGTTCCGGCAGGCGAAGGGGCTTCTCGCGCTTCATGCCGGCGGAGATACCGCCGAACGGCAGAGCGCTCGCAGGCAGGATCGCGCTTTCGCGTCCGGGGACGCTTCTTTCGTAGATCAGCTTCATTTGCCCGACACCTCCTTAAGTACGGAAACAAGCTCTTCTATCTGCTCCGTGCCGTTCATCTCGGTGGCGCACCACAGGATGCCGCCCTCTACGGGGAGGCCGCCCAGGATGCCCTTCTCTTCGAGAGCGTCGAGCAGCTTTTTCGCGCAGACGGGAGAGGTCGTCACAAATTCATGGAAGAACTCGCCGGGATTGACCATTTTGAAACCGGGGAGCGATGTGATCCTCGCGGCCAGATAGTGCGCCTTCGCGAAGCACTGTTCGGCCGTCTTCCGCATGCCCTCCGGGCCCATGACGGCCATGTATACGGCCGCGGTGAGGGCGCAGAGCGCCTCGTTGGAGCAGATGTTGGAGGACGCTTTTTCGCGGCGGATATGCTGCTCGCGGGCCTGAAGCGTCAGGACGAAGCATCTGTTCCCCTTGGCGTCGGAGGTCTGTCCGACGATGCGGCCCGGCAGCTTGCGCTGCATCTTTTCCGTGCAGGCCATGAAACCGAGGTACGGTCCTCCGAAGCCCATCGGGATGCCGAGCGGCTGTCCCTCGCCTACGGCGATATCGGCTCCGCATTCGGCCGGCGTCTTTACGATCGCCGCGGCGATGGGGTTTATGCCCATGATGAACTTGGCTCCGGCGGCGTGCGCGGCTTCGGCCGCGGCAGTGCAGTCCTCAAGTATCCCGCTGAAGCTCGGCTGCTGGACATAGACGCATGACGTCGCGTCGTCCATGGCCGCCTTCAGCGCCTCAAGGTCAGTTCCGCCGTCTTTCGGGGGGACGACCACGCACTCCGAGTTGGAGCCGAAGCAGTATGTCCGCATTACCTTAATGACGTCGGGGTGAGCCGCGCCGGAGACGACGACTTTGCTGCGCTTGCGGTCGTGGCACATGGCGGCAGCCTCGGCGGCCGCGGTCGCGCCGTCGTAGACGGAAGCGTTTGACGCGTCCATGCCGGTAAGCTCGCAGATCATCGTCTGATATTCGAAGATGGACTGCAGTATCCCCTGGCTGATCTCAGACTGGTACGGAGTGTATGCCGTAACGAACTCCTCTTTGGAGGTTATGCGTTTGACTATCGACGGTATGTAATGACAGTAGGCGCCGGCTCCGCGGAAAATGGACGGGAAGACCTTGTTTTTGCCCGCCATTTCTTTCATGCGGGCCAGAACTTCCATCTCGGACATTCCATCGGGGAGGTCCAGCGCGCCTTCTTTAAGGCGCATGCTCTCCGGAACGTCGGCGTACAGCTCGTCGAAAGAGGCCACGCCTACGGCTTTGAGCATCTCAAGCCGCTGTTCCATTGTGGATGGGACGTAACTGCCCATAAATATCATCCTTTCTGTCTCAAATTATCGGAAATATATTTACAGCGATGCGCAGTATGCTTCGTACTCTTTCGCGTCCATCAGATCTCCGTAGGCCGTGATATCCTCGACCTTGATAAGCCAGGCGCCGAACGGGTCCTCATTGACCTTCTGGGGTTTGTCGGCCAGCTCCGCGTTGGCCTCGGCAACTTTGCCGGTAACGCCGGAGAATACGTCCGATACGGCCTTTACGCTTTCAACGTCGCCGAAAGCCTCTCCCGCCGTCACTTCGTCGCCGACTTCGGGCAGGTTGATGAATACGAGCTCGCCAAGCTGATCCTGGGCATAATCGTCAAGGCCGAGAAGCGCGCAGTTGCCGCCGAGGTCTTTGACCCACTCGTGTGATTTCGTGTACTTAAGATCGCTCTGAATATTCATTGTAATATCCTCCTTGGATTTTTATTCGATAATTCTTACTTAAGAACGGGAACTTCGCGCGCCGTGTTGTAGAAGGGCAGCGGGACGACCTCGACGGGGACTCTCCTGCCGCGGACGTCGACTTCGAGGCGCTTGCCTTCGACCGCTACGTCCGGCTCCACAAAGGCCATGCCGGCGCTTGCGTTTATCCATGCCATGAACGTGCCGGAAGAGACGAAGCCGACCAGCTTGTCGCCATCGTACACGTCCTGATGGTCGCGTATGACGCCGCGGCCGACCACCTTAATGCCGACGCGTTTCTTCGTAGGCGTTCCGCGCTTGACGAGCCCCGACTTGCCGATGAAGTCCGGCTTGTCCATCTTGACGGCGAAATTGAGGCCGGCCGTCAGCGGGTCGATAACTTCGGTGATCTCGTGTCCGTAGAGCGGGAGCGCCGCCTCTGTGCGCAGCGTGTCGCGCGAACCCAATCCGCAGGGTTCGACGCCGATCTCAAGCAGTGCGTTCCATACCGCGACGGCGCCCTCGTTGGGCATGAAGAGCTCGTAGCCGAACGATCCGGTGTAACCCGTGCGGGAGATAAAGCAGTCCACTCCGGCGATGATCACATGCTCCGTAAACGTGTAATACTTTTCCGGAAGCGGGGAGCCGCTGATAATGCTGTTCATCTTCAGCGCCTCGGGGCCCTGCACCGCGATCTGCGAGTAGCCGTCGCACATGTCGGTCAGTTTGACGTCGCCGATGAGATGATCGCGTATCCAGCCTACGTCCTTCGCCGCGTTGGAGGCGTTGATGATCACGTAGTAGCTGTCCTGACTGCGGCGGTAGACGATCAGGTCGTCGATGCAGCCGCCGTCCTCGTAAAGCATGATAGAATACCGGCAGCTGCCGTCCTTCATGCTGTCAAAGCTGTTGCTGAAGAGATTGTTGACGTTCTTAAGGGCGTCGGGCCCGTCCAGGCGCGCCTCGCCCATGTGGCTGCAGTCAAACATGCCGACGTGCTCGCGGACGATCATATGTTCCTCAAGAATACCTTTTTTGAACTGGACCGGCAGCATATATCCGGCGAAAGGAACCATCTTTCCCCCCAGCTCTACATGACGATCGTACAAAGCGGTCTTGTGTTCCATAACTTTTTTCCTCCTTAAATATTTTTATCTGTTGCAACTCAATAGAGATATTAAATATCATCCGTTTAACGGATATATTCACCTTATGTATTTCCGGGATTTTGATGCAAAAACCGCTGCCGCGCCGCCGTATCGGCCATGACGCGATTCCCTTCCACGGACGGGTGAAGCCCGTCCGGCAGATACGCCCTGCTCCAGCCTGATTCACCGATGTAGGCTTCATAAGCTCTGCCGAAATCTATCGTCCGCAGCCGGAGTCCTCCGGCGAAAAGGCGAAGCCAGCCGGCATAAGCCTGCGCCTGCTCCGCCACGAGCGTAAAATTCAAAAATGATCCGTACGGGTGCGGCGTCTGAGGGTAAAGGGGGATGTGGATGCCGACGATGGGACGGATACCCCGGGCGACGCACTGATGTACCATAGCCATCATGTTCGCTCTGGCGCAATCCCAGGAGCCGGAGGCGAGAATATCGTTGATCCCGCCCATCAGCAGCGCGCTGTCGGGCGAATGGGAAAAAACGCTTTCCCCAAGCCGTGCCAACATGCCGCCGGTAGTGTCGCCGCAGATGCCGGCGTTGATCCACGTATCACACGTCGTCCTGGAGAGAATACCTACCCAGCTATCCTCCCGGCTGACGCCGTAGCCGGCGGTAAGACTGCATCCCAAGCACACAATTTTCATGGCTGCCCCTCCGTTTTTTCATGTCTGCGGCCGTGCTAAAAAGCGGAGCGCAGACTAACATGTTCGGTATAATTACGCCACAAATCCTCTTTGTTAAAATTGTAACAAGTAATTCTTTTTTGCGTAGTGGGGATTATTGCATACAGTGTTATATAAATTGATAGGTCCGTAAAAAGCACGGACTTCCCTGTTCAAAGGTCAAAAGGCCCACAAGGACCGCGGTTTATCAGGAAACATTCCGCGGCATCGTGAGAAAGACGTATCGATCAGGGCCGGACATCTCGGGATAGAGAAAAGCCCGGCGCCGGGAAAACTTTTACCGGCGCCGGGCAATGGAGCTTACCAGAAAACACTGACTAAGCGGCTATGAATACAGACTCATACGCCAAGACCTTCCCCGCGCTGGCGCAGCCTGCTTGACAGCGCCGCGAACGAGGCTGCGAGGTTTTCGTTCGTTATTATCACATCGTCGGGAATATTGAGGTGTACGGGGGCGAAGTTCCAGATCGCCTTGATGCCGCCGAGCACCATCGCGTCGCAGATATCCTGGGCGAACTGCGCGGGGGCCGTGATGATGCCGATATGGACCGCGAAGCGGCCGCAGAGTTCGGAAAGCCGCGACACGTTGAAGATCTCTTTGTCGTGGACCGTCGTCCCGATAATTGCGGGGTCGCTGTCAAAGCCGGCGATGATCGAAAGGCCGTAACGGTCGAAGTTTTTGTATGAAAGAAGGGCGCGTCCAAGGTTCCCCACGCCGGCGACGACCGCCTCGTGGGCATTTTTGCAGCCGAGAAACTCCGCCATATCCTCGATCAGCCCTTCGAGCGCGAAGCCAACGCGCGGGTTGCCGTCGACCTTTGAGACCGCGGCGAGATCCTTCCTCACCTGTACCGGGTGGAGCCCCAGCTCCGCCGCGAGAAAGGCCGCCGACACATGGCTGCTGCCGTCGGCGCGCAGCTTCTTGAGATGCTCAAGGTAGAGCGGCATGCGCTGCAATGATTGTCGTGATATGCTTAAAGGTTTTGTATTTGGCACCGGCTTGCCCTCCAAAGTTCTGCTTTATTTCATTATCGATAATTATATATCGATAGTGAGATTTTGCAACCCCTATTTTATGATTTTATGATGGACAGAGCCGGCATAAAAAGGTATGAAGCCAAAAAGAGGCTGAGGCACATGGAAGATTTCTGCCAGATCACGGAGCATATGACGGAAAATAAATACCGGGGATCAATGGAGCTTGTCGCGAAGAATCTGCGCCGTTATTCCGCGGCACCGGGCTACGACCTCTCCATTCTGCTTGACACGGCGGTCTTTATCTTCCTCACCGGCAACAGCGATATGCACCTGAAAAATTTTTCGCTTATTTACGACGGAGGAGAAAGGAGGCTCGCTCCCGCCTACGATTTGCTCTCAACACGGCTGGTCATTCCCGCAAAGGACGACCCCGAGGAGTTTGCCATGCCGATGAACGGCAAAAAGAGCAATTTTAAAGAGGCCGATTTCCTTAAGTTTACCGAGTCGGCGGGGCTGAACGAAAAGCATTACAAAAGGGCGGCGGCCCGATTCGCAAAACGGCTCCCCGCGATGCTCGACCTCATAGAGCGGAGCTTCCTGCCGGAGGAGAAACGCTGTCAATATCGGGAGCTGATCGCCGCCCGCGCGGCAAGGTTAAAAATTCTACCCGACAGGGTATAAAACACTCGTTTAAACTGTTTTTATAACCTATCGGGTATAATATTTTTTACCAGATGCTCCACGAGGGATTCGGCGAGAGACGCAGGCCGGAGCGGTTCCCGCGCATGTAGGAGTTATAGCCGGCGGCGGCGATCATCACCGCGTTGTCGGTGCACATCCCGCGCGGCGGCAGAAAGAGCTCCACGCCTTTTGCGCGCGAATATTCCGCCAGGGCGGCGCGCAGCCCGGAATTCGCGGCGACCCCGCCGGATACGGTGAGACGTTTCACCCCGGTGCGGTTGACCGCCAGTTTTATTTTCACGAGCAGGCTGTCGACCACAGCCTTTTGAAACGAGGCGCAGATGTCCGCCAGCGGAAATTCCTCGCCGAGCGCGGTCTTGTCACCGATGAGCGTCATCGCGGCGGTTTTGAGGCCGCTGAAGCTGAATTCTATCTCTTTTGTGGAGGCAAGCGGCAGCGGCAGCGCGAAGGCGCGGGGATCTCCTCCGGCGGCGAGCCGGTCGATGACCGGGCCGCCCGGATACCCGAGCCCAAGCACTTTGGAGACTTTGTCGTAGGCCTCCCCGGCGGCGTCGTCACGCGTGGAGCCGAGCAGCTCGTAGTCTCCGAAGGCGCGGACGAGCACCACTTCGGTATGGCCGCCGGAAACTATCAGCGAGATGAAGGGCGGCTTCAGCGCTTCGGATACGGCGGCGTTCGCGAAGATATGCCCCTCCAGATGGTTGACCCCGATCAGCGGCACGCCCCAGCCCTGCGAGAGCGCCTTTGCCGTCATCACGCCGACGAGCAGGGAACCCATCAGCCCGGGGCCGGAGGTGACGGCGATAAGGTCCAGCTCCCGCGCCGGCTCCGCGATCCCAGCCCCGGCGAGCACGCGTTCAAGCAGCGGCAGTATCGCCTCCTGGTGCATACGCGAGGCGAGCTCCGGCACCACCCCTCCATAAGCGCTGTGGGAATCTATCTGGCTCGATATGGCTTCAGCAAGGACATTATGTCCGCCCTCAAGGACGGCGAGAGCGGTGTCGTCGCAGCTGGTTTCGATGCCGAGGGTCAGGAACCTATCTCTCTCCTCCGCCATCAGTGCGAACAGCCTCCGCAGCCGGCACAGTTTCCGCCGCAGTTACAGCTCTTCGCGCGGCGCATTTCGCCGCTTTTGTGGATGAGCACGCGGCAGCGGCAACGGGGACACCTTTCGGCAAAGTTTTCCGTCTCAAAAACGAGGCCGCATTCGGCGCACTTATATGTGTGCGAGGCCTTTATTTCGGTACTTTCCATGTCTCCGAATCATCTCCATAACCGATCTTTATCTCCGCGCCGGCTTTGGCCGCCGAGGCGGGGACGACAAAGGCAAAGAAACCGTCGCTCTTCGACGGCTGCGGGCCGAACGGATTCGTCATGCTCGGGGAGAGCACGTCGCCCTTCTGTAAGTGATAATCGCCGACGAATATTTGTGTATAGTCAAAATCCCACGGCTTGTATACGTCGATGTGAGCGATAAACAGTCTCTTTTTTCTGGTCGCGTCCGTCCCGTAATACTGCGCCATATCGTAGACCCAGTCCTGAAGGCGGCTGTCGGCGGTGATCGCGCGCGACAGCTGTTCGTCGACGTAGATCATCTGTATCGCGCCGCGCGCGCCGATCACCAGGTCGCCGAGGCGCTCGCCCTCTACCCACACGTCGGCCTGGCGCGCGTCAAGAAGCTCCGAGACGTCAGGGGCGTTGTCGGAGGGGGCGGCAAAAGCCCTCTCTGCCGTTAAGATCGTCAGCGCGACGAGGGCGGCAATCGCAAAAAATGATTTTTTCATTTTATTATCCTTCCTTCAAAAAAGATTTCAGCCGCAGGCGGCGTGTATATCTTTCGTCCCCCTACAGCCGGATATCATAGCACAATATAGCCCCCTCCATAAACTCTATGTCTCCGCAAAAGGGCGGCGTCAAGCGGGGATGTACGACCTTGCCGGCCGGTTTATCACGCTTTGGCTCTTCCCCTGGCCGCGTCCTTTATCCACCGCCATTCGGGACAGCGCAGCGCCATCGTGGCGACGGCATAGATCAGAGCCGCGCCCGCTATCGATACGGCAAGCCACAGCACCCGCAAGAGGAGTTTCGCCTCCGCGGGATAGGGCAGAATATGCTTAAAGGCCAGCAGCGCGGCCCCCATCAGCAGGAGCGGGAACATTACTTTCCAGAGCCACTTCATATCGAATATGCCGAGTTTTTCACCGATATTGCGCGAAAGCATCCAGGCCGCGAAGAAGCTCGCGGCGGTGAACGCGGAGGCCGAAGCGGCGGCAAGCCCGGCGTAGGCGAAAAAACGCATGAGTATGACGCTGGCGCAGAGGTTCACGGCGACGGTAACTCCTGTGATCATCACGGCCGCGCGCGGCATGCGGCGCGCATATATGGCGCGCATTATCACCGTACTGCTCGCCATTCCCGGCAGGCCCAGCGCATAGAGAGAAAGGGCCGTCGCCGTGGCGTGCCACGCCCATACCGAAAAAGCCCCCCGATAGAAGAGTATGTGGACGACTTCGCTCGAGACGATGCAGAGCCCGGCCGCCACCGGCAGTACGACGAAGAGGTTGAAACGCATAGCGTCGCGGATAAAGTCACGGAATTCCCCCGTCTTGTTGGGGTCCTGGCGCGACAGCATCGGCAGGACCGCCTGGGAGATGGCGATGACGAAGAGTCCCAGCGGCAGCTGAAGGACGCGGTCGGCGTAGGTGAGCACCGAGATCGAACCGGCGGCGAGGTAGGAGCCGAGCATCCTGCTGATCACCGGGTTGAGCTGGTTCAGAGACAGCCCCGCCGCGTAGGGCAGGAAGAGCACCATCATGCTCCGCAGCTGCGGATCGCGGCGATTGGGCAGCGCCGGGCGCAGCGTCATCTTCAGCCTGCCGCACCAGTAGACTTGCAGCAGCATGTGAAAGGCTCCGCCGAGCAGGACGGCGACCGCCAGGTTCCATATGGAGAGCCTGCTTCTCATGGCAAGCAGGAAGAGTATGTAGACAAGGTTGCTGACGGCGGGCGCGATGGCCGGGACAAAGAAACTTCCCATACTGTTAAGCACGCCCATGGCCAGCGCGCCGATGGAGACCAGCATGAGGAAGGGGAACATTATGCGCGTAAGCGAGATCGCCAGCGCGCGTTCGTGCGAGGCGAAGCCGGGGGCCATTATATCGACAAATACGGGCGCGAATATCAGTCCTACGGCGACGACGAAGCTGCATCCGAAGATAAGCACCGTCAAAGCCTCGTTCGCAAGCTTTCTCGCGCTGTCCCTCCCGTCGGCGGAGAGGGTCCGCGAGAATACGGGGACGAACGACGCGGAGAGCGCGCCCTCCGCGAGCAGCTGCCGCGAAAGGTTCGCGAGCGTGTAGGCTACGAAAAAGGCGTCAAGCTGGCGCGTCGCCCCGAAGAGCGCCGCGGTGAGCATCTCACGGATGAGGCCGAGCACGCGGCTGACGAGCGTACCCGCCATCATGCGCATCGCGTGGAAGACCATGCCGGTTAACGCATCCGGACGCTTGCTCCCTGTGGTATTTTCGGAACTTCGTGCTTCGCACGAAGAGGGAGCGGCGCAGCCGGTTAACGCATCCGGACGCTTGACCTCTGTGGTATTTTCAAATCCTTGCGCTTCGCGCAAGGGGAGGTCTGCGCAGCCCGTAAGCGCATCGGGACGCTTGCTCCCTATGGTATTTTCGGAACTTCGTGCTTCGCACGAAGAGGGAGCGGCGCAGCCCGTAAGCGCATCGGGACGCTTGCTCCCTATGGTGTTTTCGGGATCTTGCGTTTCAGCGGGCTTTTCCGCCGTCTCCGGCGAAACGGCGCCGTTTTTCGCGGCTTCCGGCATCACCAGCTGAAGTCTTCTCCGAGGTAGAACTTGCGGGCGTCTTTATTTTCGGTTATGTAATCGGGCTTGCCCTCCAGGAAGACCTTGCCCTCGTAAATGAGATAGGCCCTGTCCGTTATCGAAAGGGTCTCGCGGACGTTGTGGTCTGTGAGCAATATCCCGTAGCCGCGCTCTTTGAGTTCGCGGATTATCGACTGCAGGTCGGCGACCGCTATCGGGTCTATTCCGCTGAACGGTTCGTCGAGAAGTATAAAGAGCGGCTCCAGCGCGAGGCAGCGCGCTATCTCGACCCGGCGGCGCTCGCCGCCCGAAAGGGAGACCGCTTTGGTATCTTCAAGATGGCTGAGGCCATATTCTTTGAGCAGACGGGAGATCTTATCTCCCCGCACGTCGCGCGGGACGCCTGATTCCTCAAGGACGAGGTCCAGGTTCTGGCGCACGGTGAGGCTTCTGAATACAGAGGCCTCCTGCGGCAGGTAGCCTATCCCGGCGCGCGCGCGCTGGTACATCGGCTGGTCGGAGAGCTGGGTGTCCCCCAGCCATACGCAGCCGGAGTCGGGAAGGATGCGGCCGACTATCATATAGAATGTCGTGCTCTTCCCCGCTCCGTTGGGGCCGAGCAGCCCGATGATCTCGCCCTTTTTTATCTCCACGCTGACCTCGTTGACGACACGGCGTCCCCCGAAGGCTTTGACCAGTTTTTCGGCGCGCAGCAGCGTCGCCGCTTTTTCTTCTATCGGCTGTGACATTATTTTTCCACCCAATTTTTCTCTTCGTCGGTCAACTGCGAATTTTTCGTTTCAGCCGCCGGCTTTTTATCTTCCGAGGCAGGCTTGGTTTCAGCCGCGGACGGCGATCCCTTCTTTGCGGGCGCGCCGGCCTTCGCCGTGCCAGTGTTTTTTGCGTCCTCTTCCTTCTTGGCCTTTTCCTCAACGACAAAGACTATCTTAGAGTTCCCTTTGGCTTCGATGTTGCGCGTATCCTCGTGTACGACCATGGTGTCCGCGGTCACCGTCTTCCCGTCGCTGCGCACCGCTTTCGTATTGCCGGAGACGACGATCGTACCGCGCGCCTTGGAATAGACGGCTTTATCGCCGGTGACTCTCGTTTTGAGCCCATCCTTGTCCACATAGTCAAAAACCACGTTTTGATCCGCCACCATCTCCTGAAGGGTATCCTGCCCGCTTTTCGCGTCTTTTGCGAGGCGTCCCTCCATCGTCTTAGAGGAAAGGACGAACTTCTGCACAAGGTCCTCGTAGCGGCGCACGTCGCGCGCCCAGAATTTGTCTCCGGTCCTCGTCGCCTCGGCGGCTTTCAGTATCCTGTTATCCAATATCCCGTCGACATTCCCCCGGGCCTTGTAGTTTTCGGTGCCGATCTCCCAGAGGACATAGTCTGCGTTGAGCCTGTCTTTGGGCGCGCGCGTCAGCAGTACCTTTCCAAAGGCCTCAACGACGCCGTCCGTTTTTTTCGTTTTGTCCCCCGTCCAGGTCGCGCTCTCCGATTTCAGCGTCGCCTGCTGCCCGGGGAAGCTGCCGTCCACATTCCCGCGGATCGTCATGACCTCTTTTTCGGTATTGCCTTCGGCTTCGTCGCCTTTGAGGACGGAGCCGTCCCTCGTTATCACGACGCGTCCCTTCGCGCGGGCGTCTCCGGTGTTTACGTTATACTGGATATCATCGGCCGAAAGCGTGTTCTGCCGCTTGACGGTCTCCGCTGGAGCCGCCGCGGCCGGCAAAGCGGCGCATATCAGGCAGAACGCCGTCACGGCGCAGAATCTTCTCAGTCTTTTTTCTATTATCACAGAGTATTCCTCTTTTCCCTTAAAGTAATACCGCACGGCATCAGCGTCCGGCGGCAAAGCTCTTCTCAGCGGGCGGCCGCGAAAGAACGCGCGTCCAGATGAATCCCGCGCGCAGCCCCTCCCGGCTCAAAACACAACGAAACAACAGAGGACAAGCGCCCGGAGATGTTTGCCGCACGCGTTTATTTTACATTATTTATTATGATATGTATTGATTATTTTCATCAACTTTATAGAAGCGACGATATACTAATTTTTAACTTTTGGCGCGGCGGATTTTACCCGCCCGGCGATGATCGTGAATATTTCGTGCAGAAAGACGAAGAACTCCGTATCCTTCGGCGGCACCGGCAGCGTGAGGCGGTAGGGATAGGCGGAGGCGGCGGCGCGGATGACATCCGGCGTCCAGGGGTCGAGCAGCAGCAGCCAGCCGCGGCGCGAAGCCTCGTCCAGCGCGGCGCGGAGCGCGGCGGCGTCCCCGGCAAGCCAGCCGGTCCAGACGGATTCCGGCGGGCGCACGACGCCCGATATCGAGGAACGCACCCAGGTCCCCTCCGCGCCGGTGAGGTCAAGAATGTTTGCCCCCGAGAGCAGATGACGCCCGACTCCCATCGTGCTGTCGATGCGCGATTGAAATTCCGCAAGCCTCCGCTGGTAGTAGGAATAGTTTTTCTGGTCGGCGGCGGCGATTATCTTCATTATCTCCTGCGCGATGAACGGCAGCATCGCGGGATCGAAGAAAGCCGCGCGCAGTTTGTCCTCGTCCATCGGCGTCTTCTGATACAGCAGCTTGAGGTTTTTATTTTGCGGGCCGATCCTGAAGCGGGTGGCGTCGGCGGGATCAAAGGCGATCACCAGCTCGCCGCCGCGGGGCCGCCCCGTGACGACGGTATTCCCGGCCTCGTTCCATGACGAAAGGGCGCGCACCTGCACCTGCCTGCCGCCGACGAAGGAGGCCACTTCATAGAGCCACGGCGAGGTGACCGCGATCTTCATAACGGCGGCTGCCGAGGCCTCCGCGCCGCGGCAGCCAAGGAGAAATATAAAAACAACGGCCAGGACGCGCAGCGCCAAGAACGCGCCGCGCCGCGGCTCTATTTTCTTCATTTATTTTTCGTCGGGACGGCTTCCCGGCTTTACAAGGGGCAGTCCCTCTTTGCAGAGCGGGCATTCCTCCGCGCTGTAGGTGGCGAAGCAGACCTTTACGAGCGATTTGAGGTCCCAGTCCGGCAGGCAGTCCGGAGAGCGCCGGTCTATGATACAGCCAGAGGCGACCCATTCCGCGCCTTCCGCCGCAAGTATCCGCGCCGCTTCGCGCGATGATTTGCCGGTCGTGCAGACGTCCTCCACGAGAGCGAAGCGAAGTTTGCCAGGATGAGGGAATCTTTTAAGGCGCATCTCGCCGTCCACCCTCTCGGTGAAGATAAAGGGCACGCCCAGCGCGCGCGCGACTTCATGGCCGATTATCAGGCCGCCGA
This sequence comes from Cloacibacillus evryensis DSM 19522, assembly GCF_000585335.1. Taxonomy (NCBI): domain Bacteria; kingdom Thermotogati; phylum Synergistota; class Synergistia; order Synergistales; family Synergistaceae; genus Cloacibacillus; species Cloacibacillus evryensis. The sequence goes on along the minus strand of NZ_KK073872.1, from coordinate 1,209,089 downwards.
GCGCGGGTGAAAGGATAAAATCGGGCTTCGCGGGCGCGAGCAGTTTCGCGAGCTCCTCGCCGGCGCAGGCGGCAAACTTCGGATAGCGCAGCATCAAGGCGCACTGCATATAGTTGTCGCTGTGCAGCCCGGAGGTAAGTTTGAAATGGCCCTGAAGGTGCGCGCCGCTCTCCTTCATCATTTCAAGTATCTTCTTTGAAATTTCGTTTTTTTCGCAAGAACAGCTCATCTGTGTGAAGCCTCCCCTAATGTTTTAAGTATATCTTTCGCCGCGGCGATGGGATCGGCCGCCTCGAGTATCGGGCGTCCGACGACTATGTACGAGGCTCCGGCCTCCGCCGCGTCCTTTGCGGTGGCGACGCGCGTCTGGTCCTCGGTGCTCACCTTTTTCGCGCGGATCCCCGGGACGACGCGCAGCAAATTTTCCGCGCGGCCCCTGAGAAGTTCAAGGTCAAGCGGCGAACAGACGATGCCGTCGAGTCCCGCGCGCTGCGCCGTCTCCGCGCGCCCGATCAGCGCCTGCCGCATGTCGCAGCCGGGATGGACGTCGCTCCATAGCTCTCCGCCCAGGCTGGTGAGCACGGTGATGCCAAGCAGCTTCATGCGGCTGCCGGTCTTGTCGCGCATCGCGGCGCTGCGGGCCATCATCTCATAGCCGCCGGAGGTGTGTATAGTGAGCGCCCAGAGACCAAGCTCGGAAAGCGGCTCGACCGCCGAGGCTACGGTGTTGGGGATGTCATGCAGTTTAAGGTCGAGAAAAAGCTCATAACCGCGGCCGATTATCTCCTTCGCGAAGGAGGCGCCGCCGAGCGCGTAAAGGCGCGGCCCGACCTTTACATATTTTGTCGCTTTATCCAGCCTGTCAAGGAATCTTCTCGCATCGTCAAGCGCCGGCAGGTCCAGCGCCACTATAAGGCCGCAGTTGTTGTTCTCCATATATTAGTCCCTCCGTACGACGATAGCACAACCTCGTCACAGTTGTGCTATCGTTCGAGTTTCTATATTATAACTTCAATAGCTTCCGTTGTGGTATCGGCTGCTAGAGTTCTTCCTCGTCCTGCCAGATCCTGCGTCCCTCGACGAAGGTCATTACCGGCCAGCCCGTCAGCGCGACGCCCTCCCAGGGACAGCAGCGGGCTTTGCTCTTCCAGGTCCGGCAGTCGACGATGCGCGTCCGGTCCTCGTCGATGACGGTGAGGTCGGCCGGAGCGCCCGCCTCGATACGTCCGAGTCCCTGCCACTTTTCGGGGAGCAGCGACGCGGGGGCGGACGTCATCTTGGCGAAGAGCAGCTCGAGGGGAACGTCGGGATAGTTGCGGCTGCGATAGTCGAGGAGCACGGCGACGGCGCACTCGAGAGAGGCGATCCCGAAGGGGGCCTCCTGGAAGGGTTCGTCCTTCTCGTCCATGTGCCACGGAGCGTGGTCCGTAACTATCGCGTCGATCGTGCCGTCCTTTATGCCCTCCCAGAGAGCCCTCTGGTCGTCGGCCGAGCGCAGCGGCGGGTTCACCTTGAAGCGCGAGTTATATCCGCTGTTGATGACCGCGTTCTCATTGAGAGTGAGGTGGTGGAATGTCGTGTCGCAGGTGACGTCGAGTCCGGCGCGCTTCGCGTTGCGGATAAGCTCCACCGCGCCCGCGCTTGAAAGGTGGGTAAAGTGGATGCGTCCGCCCGTGTCGCGCACGAGCGCGATGCCGCGCGCCACGTCGATCTCTTCCGAAGCGCCGGGGATGCCCTTGAGTCCGGACATCGCGCTGACGCGGCCCTCATGGACCTGTCCGCCCTTAAAGAGGCTGATCTCTTCGGGGTGCTCCATGACGCGGGGAAGTTTTTTGCCCGTGTAAAGCAGCGCGAGCCGCAGCAGTTGGCTCGTCGCGACCGGCGCGCCGTCGTCCGTGAAGAACACCGCGCCCGCCTCGGTCATCTTTTCCATCTCGCAGATCTCTTTGCCCTCGCGGTTCTTGCTGACGCAGCCCGCCGGCAGTATGCGCGAGGCCTTCGCCGCCGCTCCGTGGCTGACGACATATTCGATTAGCGCCGGCTCGGAGACCGCAGGTTTGGTGTTCGGCATCGCGACGAGCGTCGTGAATCCGCCGGCCGCTCCGGCGTGCGCCCCGCTGTTGAGGTCCTCGTTCCACTCGCCGCCGGGATCGCGGAAGTGGGCGTGCAGGTCGATGAACCCGGGGGTCAGCAGGCGTCCGCCGCCCTCGACCACCTCCGCGCCCTCGCAGGCGAGATCGCGGCCCAGCCCGGCGACTTTGCCGTCCTCCACAAGGAGGCAGTCCTCTTTTATGAATTCTTTGCCGTTGAATATTTTAAAATCTTTGAAGAGAAATTTTTCCATTATCTTGCACCTCCGCCGCAGAGATAGAGAAGCGCCATCCTGGTAGCGACTCCTGAACGCACCTGTTCGAGTATCACGCTCTGATGACCGTCCGCAACTTCGGAGGCGATCTCGACGCCTCTGTTGATCGGGCCCGGATGCATCGCGAGCGCGCCGGGGTTGGCGTACTTCATAAGCTCTTCGTCGGCGCCCCACCAGCGGTGGTACTCGTCGACCGAGGGGAAGAGGCCGTCCTGCTGCCTCTCGCGCTGTATCCTCAGAAGATATACCATATCGGCCTTCTCGACCGCCTTGCGCGGGTCGCGGTCGTATTTGACGCCGAGCTGTTCGATCTCCCGGGGCATCAGCGTCGGCGGCCCGGAGAGCACCACATCGCAGCCCATCGTTTTGAAGGCTATGACGTCGCTGCGCGCGACGCGGCTGTGAAGGACGTCGCCGACGAGGGCGATCTTCCGCCCCTCGAGGTCTCCGAAGTGCTTCCAGGCGGTGTAGACATCGAGCAGGGCCTGCGTCGGGTGCGCGTGGGTACCGTCGCCCGCGTTGAGGACGATGCCGCGCTTGAGCTTTGAGGCAAGGTACTGGGCCGCGCCGACCGCGCCGTGGCGCATTACGACGATATCCGCGCCCATCGCCTCAAGGGTCCAGGCGGTATCGCGCATCGTCTCGCCCTTCGCGGCGCTCGAGCCGGAGACCGACCAGTTGACGACGTCGGCGGAGAGCATCTTTTCCGCAAGTTCAAAGGAGACCCGCGTGCGCGTCGAATTCTCAAAGAAGAGGTTGACGCACATCTTGCCGCGAAGCGCGGGGACCTTTTTGACCGGACGGTCCATCACGTTCTCCATATGGCGGGACTGGTCGAGGAAGAAATAGAGTTCCTCTCTCGTCCAGCAGTCAAGGTCTATCACGCTGCGATGACGCCAGGTCATCTGTCCGATCTCATTAAGCATCGCGCTCACAGATCACCACCTCGTCCTTTCCGTCGAGTTCTTCCACTTTTACTTCGATGACTTCGTTCTTCGATGTCGGCACGTTCTTGCCGCAGATATCCGCGTGTATCGGCAGCTCGCGGTGGCCGCGGTCGATGATGACGGCCAACTGAACTATCTGCGGGCGTCCGAGGTCGACAAGGGCCTCAAGCGCCGCGCGGACCGTACGCCCGGTGAAGAGCACGTCGTCCACAAGAAAGATATGCTTTCCCGCGATGTCTCCGGGCATCCTCGTGCTGTGGACTATCGGCTGCTCGGAGAGCGTCGTCAGGTCGTCGCGGTAGAGCGTGATATCCAGCTCTCCGCAGGGCACCTTCGCTCCCTCGGCCTCTTCGATGAGCTTCTGAAGCCGGCGCGCGATATAGACGCCGCGCCTGTGGATACCTACCAGTATCATGTTGTCGGTGCCCTTGTTGTGCTCCACCATCTCGTGGGCGATACGGCGAATGACGCGGTTAAGGTCCTGCGCGTTCATCAGCTTCGCCTTTTCTCTAAGTTCCGCCATCAAAATCCCTCCTAAGCTTTTGTTTTTAAATTTAACTTTTTGCAAAAAATAAGACCGCCCCTCACGGAACAGCCTCTTCTAAAAAATAACCGGCATCACGGCAAATCCGTGAATATCACGCCGTATATCTCGTGAAATCAGCTCTTTCATCCGTCATGCCTCCCCTTTGATTTGAACTGACGGTATTATACAGTATATTTTTAAATTATGCAAGCGGTTGCAAAATTTAATTATGGCATATAATAGTGGCCATGGAGAGAGACTCGATAACCGACGGATGGAAGACGACCGCCTGCCCCTATGACTGTCCCGGCACCTGTTCCATGCTCGCAAGGGTAAGGGACGGGAAGGTCGAGCTGCGCGCCAATCCCGCCAACAGGCGGAGCCGGTTTCTCTGCGCCAAGGGGCTGCGTTTCGCCAAGCGGATCGAAGACCCGCGGCGGCTTCTTCACCCGCGGCGGCGGCGCGGTTCGGACTGGGTGGATATTTCCTGGGACGAGGCGCTGTATCTATGGGCTGAAAAGATATCCGGGGCGGTGAAGCGATATGGGCCGCTCTCCGTAATGTCATTCGCCAGCGCCGGCTCCATGACGTTTTCCAAACAGCTTATCCCCGCCTTCTACGGCGCCCTCGGCGGCTTTACCGCCACAAAGGGCAGCCTTTGCTCCTCCATCGGTTCGGCGGGGCTGAAAGAATCGGCCTGCGGCTTTGGCGTCCCTTATGTGCCGCCGGAGGATATTTCCACGGCCGGCGGCGCGCTGCTGTGGGGGCGCAACAGCAGCCACACGCAGCCGCAGCTCACGCCGTGCCTGGAAGCGCTGCGCCGCGGCGGCGGCGAAACGGCGTGCGTCGAGGTGCGCCTCTCGGCGACGGCGGCGCGCTGCGACAGGTTTTGGCGGATAGCGCCCGGCGGAGACTGGGCTCTCGCCGCCTGGCTCTGCCGCAGGCTTGTCGAAGAGGAAAAAGATTCTTCCGGCTGGCGCGCGCGGGCGGTAAACCCCGGGGCTTTTTTAAACACTCTCGCCGGCATGGATAAGGAGAGGCTGCTGATACAGGCCGGGCTTTCAGAGGATGCGGCGGAGGAGATATACCGCTGGCTCCTTGCGCACTCCCCGGCGACTCATATTCCCGCTTACGGCGCGCAGCGCTATCTGCACGGAGACATGCAGTTCCGCTGGATCTTCGCGCTCGCGGTGCTCTGCGGCGGATTCTCAAACGCGCGCGCCGGCCTTTCGTTCAGCAAGGACGAGGGGGCGGTCTTTCCCGAGGGGCTCTTTGAAGCAAGCTCTAATGTGCGCCGCTTCGGCGTCACCACCTGGCCCGCCGAGCTGATGAGGGCGGAGCCGCCCGTGCGGGTGCTGAACATCTATTGCGCCAACCCGGCGCAGCAGTCGCCCGATACGCGGCTGGTCGAAGCGGCGATCGGGTCGGTGGATTTCAAGGTTTGCAGCGAGGTCTTTATGACGCGTACCGCCGAGCTTTGCGATCTGGTGCTGCCGGCGTCGATCTTTCTCGAAGAGGAGGACTGGATCGGGGGCTACGGACATAGCTACGTAAGCCACAACGAGCGCGTCGCCGCGCCGCGCGGGGAGTGCCGCAGCGACTGGGAGGCATATGGCGCTCTGGCCCGGCGGCTCGGTCTTGACTTGGATATGGAGGCCCTTTTTTCGCGGATGAATATGGCGGTCGCGGCCGATAAGCGTCTGCGGGAGGTCTCAAAAAACCTTTATCTCTGGGACGAACCCTGTTATTGGCGGCTGCCCGCCTCCCGCGCGCTGCTGCCGGAGGCTGCGCCGCGGCCCCTCAAGATCCCCGCCGGCTGTCTGCGCCTCGTCACCGTCCACTCCGACCTCTATATCAACGGGCAGAATGTCGACGCTCCCGCCAAATGCCTGGAGGCGGTCATAAATCTGCCGGAAAATTTTTGCCTGGCAAGAGGGATCGCGGAGGGCGACCGGCTGAACGTCGCCTCCGTGAACGGCGCGGAGATCATCATGCGCGCGGCGCTCGACCGCTCTCTCGCCGCGGATACGGCGTGGGCGATGCAGGGGCTTCCGTGCCTAAACGCCCTGACCGCCGCGCAGGAGGCTCCCGGCAGGGGCGCGCCCTATGCGGAGTGTTTTGTGAAGATCGAAAAGTTATCGTCCATGTAGCCGCGAACGATATCCGCCTCTACGGGAAGTCCTTCAGCGCCGTCCGCAATGCCTCTATCTCTTTCGACCGGATGTATTCGCCTATCTGCGGCCCCGTCAGCCTCTCCGGCACTTTACACTTCGCGGCGGTCCTGATTATCGCCAATAAATATTCATAATTACGGAGAAATCCCGGCAGCTCGCCGCCGTCGGCGGCGACGACGGTCCCGAAACCGTCGGGACCGAGAGGCTCCCTTTCAAGCGCGCGGATCAGGTCTCTTATCTTCGCGGGATCTTTCATCCGCGAGGGGCGCATGTGCTCCCTCGCCGCAAATTCCGCGCAGCGGCTCCAGAGGCGCGGCAACCCAAGGACAGCCGTTATCTCCCGCATGACGGCCGCCCCTCGCTCCTCATGGCCGTAATGGTGCGGCAGCATCTCTTCGGGGGTTTCGCCCTTTCCGATATCATGCATCAGCGCGGCGAAGCGCACCTCGGCCCGGTCCGTCATCGAGGCGGCGCGATCCAGCGCTGTCATCGTATGTTCAAAGGCGTCTCCTTCGGGGTGATATTCCGGCGGCTGACCTTTGCCTATCAATCTGTATATCCAGGGAAACTCTCCCTCAAGGAGCCCCGCGGCACGCAGGGCGCGAAAGTAAATCGACGGACGTTCGGCGCCTAGCGCCTTTTCAAATTCGGCGAATTTACGCTCTTTGGGCTCCGAACGCAGCTCCTCCGCGCAACGTTCCATCATCGCAAGGGTGGGCGGAGCTATCGAAAAGCCGAACTGCGCCGCCTGCCGCGCCGCGCGAAGGGCGCGCACGGGGTCCTCGCAAAAGTGCCAGGACGTGGCGCGTATCAGCCGGAGGCCGATGTCGCGCGCTCCGCCGTATGGGTCTACCAGGCGGCCGTCCGCGCCGACCGCCATGCTGTTCACCGTCGTATCGCGCCGGTAAAGATCTTCCTCTATCGTTATCCCCGGCGCGCAAAAGACGTCGAAGCCCTTGTAGCCGAAGCCGCTTTTTCTCTCCCGGCGCGCGAAGGCGGTCTCGCAGAGAAGCCCGTCTATCTCCAGGAGAAAGACGGGAAAGGAACGTCCGACCCGGCGCGCCTCCGGGAAGAGAGAGCGGAATGTCTCCGGCAAAAGGCCGCAGACGACGTAGTCGCGGTCATGGACCGCGCGCCCCATCAGCCTGTCACGGACGGCGCCGCCCACAAGGTAGGCGGCCCCCCCGGCCTCTTGTACCTTTTTGAAAAATTCTCTCTCGGTCATGGCGGCGACAAAAAAGGCCGCCGTCCCCGGCGGCCTGGCGTTTTTGTTATTTGTCCATTATCTCGTTTTCTTTATCCGCGAGGACCGAATCGATCTTCTTGATGAAGGCGTCCGTCTTGTCCTGAGCCTCTTTTTGGAATTTTTTGAGGTCGTCCTCGGTTATCTTGCTCTCTTTTTCCATTTTTTTAAGAATTTCGATCGCGTCGCGGCGGATGTTGCGCACCGCCACGCGGCCCTCCTCCGCCATCTTGTTGACCATCTTTTTAAGCTCCACGCGGCGCTGCTGCGTAAGCTCCGGCAGGTTCAGGCGGATCGATTCGCCGTCGTTCTGCGGCGTGATGCCGAGGCTTGAGGACTGGATCGCCTTTTCAATGGCCTTCATCGCGGTCTTGTCCCACGGGGTGATGACGATCTGACGTGCCTCCGGCACATTGACGCTCCCCATGTTCTTGATGGGAGTAGGCGTCCCGAAATAATCCACCTTTATCTCTTCAACAAGTGCGGGATGCGCTCTTCCTGTGCGGACGCCGAGCATGGAGCCCTTCAGGTGTTCGATGCTCTTTTCGCAGCGTGAAGTCAGTTCTTTGAGTACGTTCTGAGGCATGCAGGTCACTCCTTATCTGTTTTTTATGATTATAATACTCTCTAGTCCCTGTTAAAGGAAGGGGGAAAACGCCTCCTCACCGGTAAATCGGTGAGAAAAGCCGATCAACGGCACGCCCTCCCGGCCGGTTTCCTAAGAGACCATCGAGCCGATATTTTCTCCGTCGATCAGCAGCCTGCGCAGGTTGCCCTTTTTCAGCACGTCAAACACCACTATCGGGATCTTATTTTCCTGGCAGAGCGAGAAAGCAGCGGCGTCCATCACTTTGAGCTGCATCTGGAGCGCGTCCATGTATGAAACATGCGGCATCTTTACGGCGCCGGTGAATTTCGCGGGGTCTTTATCATATATCCCGTCCACCTTCGTCGCCTTCAGCAGACAATCCGCGCCGATCTCGGAGGCGCGCAGCGCGGCGGTCGTGTCGGTGGAAAAATAGGGGGAACCTGTGCCGGCGGCGAAGATGACGATGCGTCCCTTTTCGAGATGGCGTATCGCGCGGCGGCGAATGACCGTTTCGGCGATCTGGCGCATCTCGATCGCAGACTGTACGCGCGTCGGCTGCCCGAGACGCTCGAGCGCGTCCTGCAGAGCGAGAGCGTTGATCACCGTGCCGAGCATCCCCATGTAGTCGGCCTGGGCGCGCTCGATGCTCGTCGTCTGCGCGCCGCGGATGATGTTCCCGCCGCCGACGACCATCGAAATGCCGATACCCTCGCCGGCAACCTCGACTATCTGTTCGCATATCCCGCGTATGGCCTCATAGTCGAGGCCGAAATGAGCGTCGCCGGCCAGTATCTCGCCAGAGAGTTTAAGAAGCACCCTGTTGTATTTGCGTTCCATATATTGACCACCTTCCGAACAGCTTTATTTTTCCTTATAAAAAAGGCGAGGGATCGTTAAATCCCCCGCCTTAAAGGTTCGTTTAGGAGTTAGCCCTCTATCATGAAGCGGGCGTAACGGCGAACGACGATGTTTTCACCGATCTTCGCTATGTTCTCGACGACGAGGTCCTTTATCTTGACGTCGGGATTACGTATGTATTTCTGCTCCAGGAGGCAGTTTTCCTCGTAGAATTTATTGATGCGCCCCTCGGCGATCTTTTCAAGCATCTTTTCCGGCTTGCCCTCTTCGCGGGCCTGGGCCATGATGACCGTCTTCTCGTGTTCGATAACGTCGGCGGGAACATCCTCCGGCTTGATATATGTGGGGTTGGCTGCCGCTATATGCATCGCGATCTCATGTCCGAGCGTGTTGAACTCTTCCGTGCGGGCTACGAAGTCTGTCTCGCAGTCAAGTTCGAGGAGGACCGCGAGTTTCGCGTTATTATGGACATAGGTGAACATCCTGCCCTGGGCCGCGGTACGCTCGGCCTTCTTGGCGGCCTTGGCAAGCCCCTTCTCGCGAAGATAGTCGCAGGCTTTCTCCATATCCCCGGCGCACTCTACGAGCGCCTTTTTGCAGTCCATCATGCCGACTGACGTGCGGGCGCGAAGCTCTGACACCATTGCTGCTGTGATTTCTGCCATCTTAGTTAGTCTCCTTCCAGCCCTTCTGATCCGCAAGCTCTTTCGCGCGGAGCTTCATCTCATCTTCCGAAATATCCTCGACCGGAGGCTCGGCGGGCGTTTCCTCCGCAGCGGCGGCCTCTTCCTTTTCCGCGACGCGCGAGTCCTGTCCCTGACGTCCCTCGATGAAGGCGTTGGCCATCAGTCCGACAACGAGCTCTATCGCGCGGATGGCGTCGTCGTTTCCGGGAATGGGATAGTCGACGACGTCGGGATCGCAGTTCGTATCTACGATCGCGATGACGGGAATGTCGAGCTTATGAGCCTCGAGCACGGCTATCGTCTCACGGCGCGGGTCGATGATGAAGATGGCGTCGGGAACGTCCTTCATGTCTTTGATGCCGGAGAGGTACTTCTCAAGCTTATCGCGCTCTTTGCGGAGCTGAATGATCTCTTTTTTCGGGTACTTGTTGATGCTGCCGTCCTCTTCCATCTGCTGGAGCTCCGTCATACGCATGACTCGGCGGCGGATCGTCGCAAAATTGGTGAGGAGGCCTCCGAGCCAGCGCTGGTTGATATAGAACTGACCGGCCTTGAGCGCCTCGTCGCGGATCGGGTCCTGCGCCTGGCGTTTGGTTCCCACAAAGAGAATGCTCCCGCCCGACTTCGAGACTTCGCGGACAAAATCATAGGCCTTTTCAAGCCCCTTGACAGTCTTCTGAAGGTCGATGATATAGATCCCATTGCGCTCCGTGAAGATGAACGGCTTCATCTTCGGGTTCCAGCGTCTCGTCTGGTGTCCGAAATGGACGCCGCATTCAAGAAGCTGTTTCATGCTTACTACTCCCATGTGAATCCCTCCTGTTTTTTTCCTCCAGACGTATCACCCGCGCCAGGACCCGGTCTCCGGGAACATCTTTTGCGTCAACGCCTGTGTGTGCTATACACCGCTCCTTAGTATACCATAGTGCTCTTTAAAAAAGCAAATTTTTTTATTGAATCCACAGGGAGGACGTATCGGCAAAGGTCATGAAAATGGCAGATAGCGGCTTATATTTTTAAAGACCTCGCGCAGCCCGGCTCCCCCAGGCCGCGCGAGGTCCCCAAAAACCGCTCCGTCAGAGTCCGCGGCGTTAAATTTCAAACATTTTGAGCTTTTCGGCGCTCTCGGGACGGCCCAAAAGGCTTCCGGCCACAAAAGCCGCGACGGCGATCGCCAGAGTCGGCACGATGGCGGTGGTACCGCCGACGCTCGTCTTCGTGATATTGAACCAGAAGAAGGCCGACGCCCCGCAGATCATCGAGAGGACCGCCCCCGTCGAGTTGGCCCGCTTCCAGTAGAGGCCGAAGAGCGTGGGGCAGAAAAATACCGCCTCGAGGCCGCCGAAGGCGAAAAGGTTTATCCAGACGAGCAGCGACGGGGGCTTCATCGCCGCGAAAAACACCAGCACGCCGACGACCGCCGTCACTATTACGCTCATGCCCCGCACCTTCTTCGGAGAGAGACGCGCCTCGTCGTTTTTCACGACATAATGGAAATAAAGATCTTTTACGATCGCCGCCGAACACATTATCAGCATCGAATCGACCGTAGACATGATCGCCGCGAGTGGTCCCGCGATGAATATCCCCGCCCAGAAGGGGGACATCAGGCGCACCGTAAGCGTCGGCACCGCGAGATCGCCGACCGTGATATCGGGAATGACGGCGCGGCCCATCGCGCCGACAAGATGCATCGCGAGCATCGTGAAGCCGACGACGAACGTCCCGATGATCATCGCGTTATGCATCGAGCGCGAATCCTTGTAGCCGAGGCACTTCTGAGTCGTCTGCGGCAGTCCGAGGATGCCGATGCCGACGAGCACCCAGAAAGAGAGGATAAACGGCTTCGGTATCGCGTTGCCGCCGCCGGTGGGCGTCAGCAGCCGCGGATCTATCGAATAAAGCGTCTGCATTATATTTTCCACGCCGCCGCCCGCCGTGATGACGGCGTAGAGTATCGCGAGCGAAGCGAAGAGCATCATCACGCCCTGGATCGTGTCGGTCAATACGACCGCGCGAAAACCGCCCACCGTAGTGTATACGACCACGGTGAAGCCGAATATCAGCAGCCCCGTCTGGTACGAATATCCGGTGATAGACTCAAAGAGGCGCGCGCCTCCTATGAACTGCGCGAGCATCGAGGCCATGAAAAATACCAGCAGCGCCAAAGAGGCCAGTATGACCACGGCGTCGCTGCCATAGCGGGCGCGGATAAAGTCCGTGATGGTGACGGCGTCGGTGCGCCGCGCTATGAGCGCGAAACGCTTGCCCAGCACGCCGAGCGTCAGAAATGCCGTAGGCACCTGTATCATCGAGAGAAGTATCCAGCCGAGGCCGACGTTGTAGGCGACGCCGGGGCCGCCGACAAAGCTGCTGGCGCTCGTATACGTCGTAATGATCGCCATCGCGAGCACAAAACCGCCCATCGACCGGCTGCCGATAAAATACTCCTCCATAAAGCCCTTCGTATCGCTCCGCTTGCCGGCGGTACGGCTGCCCCAGAGCGCGATCCCCATTATCAGGATAAAATAAAGGACCAGCGGAATTATCATGCCTGTATGGTCAACCATCTTTTTCTACCTCTTCTTTTTCATCACTGAGCGGCAATTCCTTGAAAAAAATCTTGATCACGGCCCACAGGAGAAAGGATATCCCGGCATAGCCCGCGATGCAGCTATAGAAAAACCATTCGGGAAAACCCAATATGTAACGATACCGCGATGGGTCGTCGCCAAAGCCATAGGCGGTCACATACCACCAAACGAAAAAAAGCAGATAAAGACCGAGGATTATAAAGGTCTCCCGCCTCGTTGCCTGCAAAAATTTTTTTGACGCCACGTCTCTGCCCTCCATTTAAATAACCTCATAAGTTTATGGCGCATAAGTATAGTACAATTACGGAATATCAACAACATATGTCAGGTATTATACGGCAAAAAATATATTATATCGAGATAGTGCTTGAAAAGTTACAAAAATCGGGTATAATGCTCTGTGTCCTTCAGACGCGGGGAGGGGTGGCCGAGTGGTCGAAGGCGGGCGACTCGAAATCGTCTTAGCGGTGCTGAGCCGCTACGTGGGTTCAAATCCCACCTTCTCCGCCATTTATATGAAACACTATTAATCAGTCTTGCACGGCATCATTGGCAGGACTGCTTTTTTTTGCTATTATACTCCATGAAGTTACACGCTCTTGTACAGATGAAACCGTATAATTACTTCCTTTGAGAGAAAAAAGGGGTGGTCTCGCGTTGCTTTTATATTCACATATTAGAAATGCAAGATATGATTCGAAAAGATCACGTATCATATGGACAAGGAGGTGATCAGCATAGGATAGTGAAAACTGCCAATATTACGCTCCTCCAACAGGGGCTACGCCTATATTCAGATAAACGAAGATCCTTTAATTTATTGCATATGGGGACGTGCCAAGAATAATTCAAGTATCAAAGCCAAGATGTGCGTATGATTACATTGGAGGTGCAGTATGGGCATTCGCTTCAGGAAATACATTACGATAATCCCAGGTGTCAAGATCAACCTCAGCAAGAGCGGAGTAAGCGCTACTATTGGCCATAAAGGTGCGAGCGTCAACATAAGTAAAAACGGCACTTTTGTCAACGCTGGAATCCCTGGCACGGGAATATTTATGCGCGAACGGATATCCGAGACTCGTACCGGCAAAACACGAACCATACCTTCTGTTGCAGACATAACAGAAACCATGCACGAAGAAGCAGATAGGCTAAACGAAAAAGTAGCAAAAGACCTTGTTATTTGGGAACACCTCCCTCACCCAATGCAATATCCTGTCTTCCAGATAGCACCTTTTTATCTTGAAAAACCACGCCCAATACCTGTTCCGATGCTTCCAATTTTTGTCGGAGTTGTCATTACCATTATTATCTTTGTACTCGCCAATTTATACACTAACAGCACAGAATGGGCCGTCGTCGCTTCTGCTATTCCAGCTTGTGTTGGCATGTTTTTCTCGTTTAAACAAAAAGCACAGATTGATTATCAAAATTCTACTAAATGGCAAAGTGAATACGATAAGTGGGATGCTGAGCAAAAGAATCTTGAAGAAGATTTTGTTGCTATTATCGATTGCGGAAAAGAGGAGCCCGAAGAAGCTTTATCCGTGGCTTTTGAAAATATCCGGTGGCCTTACGATACACACATATCATATCAAGTTGACAATGATGTTGCTCTTGTCGATATTGATCTTCCAGAGATCGAAGAACTACCAGACAGTGTGTATGTTGTTAGGGGGCAAGGGCGAGATAAAGAGATAGACACAAAGGCAAAAACTAAGGTAAAACTATATGAAGAATATGCACGTCACATCCATGGAATTGGCGTGGTTGTTGCAGCTACGGTTTTTAGTACATTGCTTCACGTCAATACGATCGTTTTATCCGCATTTTCTCAGCGTAAATCAAAACAAACGGCTATGACCATAGATGAATATTTATATAGCGCGATTATCACACGCGATCAATGGACATCATTATTTGACTCTTCTCGATCATGGATGTATGACGACCCCATTGACAGGCTGGAATATTTTGATATTAGACGGAATATGAGTTCCTCATATATATTTAAGCCAATAAAACCTTTCGCCGGAGACGACATTAACGGCACTGTAAATTGCATCAATGCTCGATATGGATTTCGGAACTATAGATGGGGGTGCCCATCTTCAGACTTGGAAGAACGCAAAGAATATGATAACGAACGTCCTTACATCAAAATTTACGAGAAAACAAAAGAAAATTTACAATTAGGAGATATCGCGTTACTAAAAATATTTTACATTTTTTGCCTCGACAGGCTAATGGCCGTTGAAATACAAAGTGGCCTAGTGAATTACGAAAACATTTCTCAGTTGCTAACGCATGGATTAGGAGAGGCCGAAGCGGGAAATTCTAATTTGGAAGAATTAAAATGGTTAAATGATAAATCTTTGTTGTTACTTAGCAAGACTGATGAGGCCGTCATATTAAATATTTCGTCCCATACTGAAATAGATTTGATGGACAAAATTGACAAAAAAGAAAGAGGAGAATTGCCTTCATGAATTGTGAGGGATGATAGAAATGTCTAAAATGGCAAAATGCCGTGACCGCCGATATAAAAACTTGCGCGGAGAAATCGAAATGTGAGCTTTGCGGACAAGGTTTACCAATGCGCCAATGTAAGGCTTGTAGGAGAAGAACGAGGCAAAATCGTAATTTCTGCCCACACTATGGATATTCATTTAAATATAGCTACGTGTCAAAAATAGAAAATAATGGAAATAGGAGGTACCTTTTTCGTGTAGCATAATTATCGTCCTAGTTGTTTTCCTGACAATTGCATATATAGTAACCATCAACCCAATTTAAAAGCGAACCGTCCCCACTGTCCTGACAACCCACTCCAAACAAACCACGCCCCATAATTCCTTATGAGTTTTTGCCAAAAGAGCTTCGTTCGTAATCGCCTCGTCTCCCCTAAGACAGCGGGGTTTATGCCGGTATCGCAAGCATATTGCGTGCTACTGTCAGACCCAAAAAGCGTGAAAGATAACGTCTTTCGTCGATAGCCAAAATAAATTTAGGGCAATGGTTCAGAATAAGGTAAACGTCAAAATTATGTAAGCGTCAAACAGTCAGTACCTCCCCTCAAAGCAGGAAGCCTGTTATCATCTTTTGTAGTGGAGGTATGGAGGTATGGGAAAGCTGCGATATGTAACCTGCGACAGGGTATGTGTCAGATAGGGGGGAGCTCATGTAAATTCTGCCGTACCTGTTTGTTGTTTTACGATCTGTCAGTACTCTTTTTCAGACGGCAGGCTTCCGGCAGTGTGTCGCTCCATGGCAGCAGCGTATGGTATTATTCCGGCTTTATGTTGGGCATGGTCTCAAGTATATGGTTCAGGTATTCAAAGAGTTTTAAGTTGTTTTCTTTGGCGGTCTCTATTATCGAGTAGATCACCGAGCTGCTTTTTGCCCCTTTAGAGGAACAGCAGAAGAGCCAGTTTTTTCTTCCTATGACGAATGGTTTTATGCTGCGTTCAGCACGGTTGTTGGAGATTTCTATTCTGCCGTCCATGTAGAAGGTCTCAAGGAATATCCTCTGTTCAAGTGCGTAGTGCAGCGCTTTTCCCAGGGTGGATTGCGGCAGTGCGCGGGCGGATGCGGCCCACGCGAAGAAGGCGTCCGTTATCGGTTTGCTTTTTTGTAAGGCGTTTCGCATGTCGTTCTTCGGGGGTGAGTTTTTCGTATTCTCTTTCAAGTGCAAAGAGTTTGTCGCAGTATTCAAGTCCGGTCTGCGAGAGAGAGTTTTTTCTTTCTACGGCAGGTATGGAGATAGTTCCTTCGTGGAACTTTCTTCTGGCGTGTGCCCAGCAGCCGCATCGGCGTATGGCGCTGTCGAGTTTGCCATAGCCGGAGTAGCCGTCCGTGTGGAGGCAGCCTTTAAAGCCGCTGAGGAATTTTTTAGGATGGACGCTTGACCTGGTCTCCTGATATTCAAAGAGTACGATCTGGACGCTCGCCTCTTTACCTGTACGGTAGAGCCACATGTAGGAGTTTGTCCTTGAGGCTCTGCCGGGTTCTTTCAGGACTTGCACTGTCGTTTCGTCCGCGTGGAGGATGTCCTCTTTCAGCATCTTTGTTCGCATTTCTTCGTATAACGGAAGCAGCCAGTCGGAGGCGCTTTTTATGAGCCAGTTTGACATGGTCTGACGGCTCAGACAGAGCCCTTCGTTGAGCCATGAGGATTCCTGTCGGTAGAGGGGGACTCCCATCGCGTATTTCTGTATCATAATGTTTGCAATGGCTGAGGCGGAGGCCGCGCTTCCTTTTATCACGGGCTCCGGGATCGGGGCCTTGACGATCCCGACTTTGGTGTTTTCCCTCTCGCAGCGACGGCAGGAATAGATGTCGCGGGCGTACTCGCGGATAAATACTTTGGCGGGGACTACTACAAGCTCCCTCCTTGTATTGCAGTTCATCACATGCATCGGACCGCCGCATTCGGGGCAGATACGTTCCTCTTCCGGAAGAGTACATTCAACACGCTCAACCGGAAGCTCGTCAAAATTATCACGGGATACTGACGAACTCTCCCTTTTGCGTCTCCTGTACGTTATCTCTTCAACTTCCGGCTCCGCACGCTTGGGCTCAGACGTATTCTCCGCTTCGTCAAACAAAAGAAGCTGGAGCCCTTGACCCTCTGACTTCTCGCTGGACTGACCATACTGCCGGTGCTGGCTCAGACGAAAACGCTCCTCATACCACTTGACCAATGACGCAAGCTCCTCGTTCTTCTTCTGAAGATCGCGGTGTTCTTCCTCCAAATCGTGATACTTATTGCGTAACGCTTCAAGGGACCGAACAAGATTTTCCATACCTGCAATTATAAATGATGACACAGCATAAATCCAGTCATATCAAGGACTTGCAATTCCGACTATTATCCTGGACCGACGCTGCGGGAAACACTTCACTCATGCTGAGCTTACGCCTCAGCTTCGTTCCGGCAAACAGACAGGAAAACTCCTCGCCGGTGACACTTATCCTCTTTCCATGCCCATCCGGGGGCCACGGGAACGTACCACGCTCAAGACGCTTTTGATAAAGCCAAAAACCGTCCCCATCCCATTCGATTATCTTCACGCGATTGCGGTTCTTATTGCAGAAAATAAACATGGCGGATCCAAAAGAAACACAGGCAAATCTCAGATTTGCGATAGCAGCGAGGCCGTCCAACCCCTTACGCATATCAGTGGCGCCGCAGACCAGATATATCTCCTTGCCGGAACACTCCAACATGACAAAACTCCTCCCTGGTTAATGGATTACAGGGAAGAGTTTAATGCTCTGGGTGGGGGCGGTATAGGCACGGGACATTTGACGCTTACGGAGTAAATATGGAGTAACGGCACAAAAAACGGCTCAACTCAAATGAGCTGAACCGTTGAAATTACTGGTCGGGGCGAGAAGATTTGAACTTCCGACCTCTTGGTCCCGAACCAAGCACGCTAACCAGACTGCGCTACGCCCCGAAAACTTTTGATATAAAAGCCTCTCATCGCTGAGAGGCCGATAATTTCTGGTGGCGCTAACTGGACTTGAACCAGTGACCTGTCGGGTATGAACCGAATGCTCTAGCCAACTGAGCTACAGCGCCAAAAAAATGGTTGCGGGGACAGGATTTGAACCTGTGACCTTCGGGTTATGAGCCCGACGAGCTTCCGTACTGCTCCACCCCGCGACGCTAAAGTCGTTGGTGCCGAGAGCGGGATTTGAACCCGCACGAACTTGCGTTCGCAGGATTTTAAGTCCCGTGCGTCTACCTTTCCGCCACCCCGGCCAACAGAAGGTATTATACCATCTTTTTTCCTTCCGTCAATACTTCGGCAAAATTTCCGCCGACGTAATTAATTACTGTTAATTGCATACCTAAGAGCGAGTCGAGAAAAATCAACCTCGGGCTTAGTTCAGCAATAAATCTCTTCAGTCCGTAATGGAGCAATCTTACGCTTAGTTCCGCAATAGGCGGTATTATACAGCCGTTTCGTTCGACCTGGCTCTGAATGGAGACGACTATGATGAAACAGTATAAACACATTAACGGAAACGACAGGGTAGCTATTCAATTGGGACTGGAAAGAGGCGACTCTTTTAAAACAATAGCTGAAGCAATCGGCAAACATCCTTCATCTGTGGCAAATGAAGTCAGAAAATATCGTGAGTTTAAGAAGTGCGGCGCACAGGGAAACGTCTTTAACGACTGTGCCCACAGGTTCGACTGCAGGAAAACAAATCTTTGCGACTCACCACAGTGCAGACGAAAGAATTGCCGGTTCTGCGCCAGATGCCGTGATCACTGCGGCGAGTATGAGCTGGAAAGGTGTGCCAAGCTTGCCAAGCCGCCGTATGTCTGTTATGGATGTCGGCAGAAACAGCATTGCACTCTTGAAAAAGCTTTTTATGACGCAGGGATTGCAAACCAGACCTCTTTGAACGTACTCTCCGAATCACGCATGGGCATCAATGCAGATGAGGAAGATATGGAATGCTGGACGAAGACAATCGTGCCTTTAATAAAGCGCGGTCAGTCACTGTATCATATCCTGCATACGACCTCTGACACTGCGAATTTACCGTCGCAGAGGACTTTGTATTCATACGTCGAAAAGGGGGGTTCTATCCGGTGTATGCAGCCTGGATCTGCCCCGCCAGGTAAAGTACAAGAAGAGGTATGTTAAGCGGACTAAAACCAATACCGCTTACCGCAAGGGGCGGGGTCACGAAGAGTTTCTTAAGTACATGGAAGAAAACCCGGACACTCCTCTTGTCGAAATAGACTCGGTTGTCGATGCAGGAGGAAAGCACGCGATACTTACAATGCACTTTGTGGAAATAAGCATGATGCTGGCATATTTAAGGAACGGCAAGGACTCGCAGAGCGTTGTCAATATATTCGACACGCTGACGGAGTCTTTGGGCCTTGAGAAATTTCGCGAATTGTTTCCCGTCATCCTCACCGATAATGGAAGCGAATTCTCAAATCCGGAGATGCTTGAAAAAACCTCTTCAGGCGAATCACGCACGAAAATTTTCTTTTGCGAGCCGTACTCCTCATATCAGAAAGGCGCTATAGAAAACAATCATGAACTTATTCGCAGGATACTGCCGAAGGGCATAAGCTTCGAAGGACTTGCCCAAAAAGACATCACGGATATGATGAACAACATCAATTCTTATGCAAGGAAAAAGCTGAACGGCCATACGCCTTACGACATGTTCAGCTTTCTCCATGGCGCTGAGAGCGCCGGGCTGTTGCGAGAGCTCGGCCTCAAAGCTGTTAAAGCAAAGAGCGTGCTGCTTACGCCAAGTCTCATAAGCCGTAAGCAACCTAAGTAAACTATAGTACAGGTCGGACGGAAAAACAATACCTATAACCGTAAAAACAGGTCGCGTTTACCAATGCAAATTTTGTTCAAATACGCCTTGTAAGATAGGTTTGTGTCAAATTAGGCGCGTTTTTTACTTCAGGAGCATGAGAAGCAAGCGATGCTTCTCATATCCTTACTCCCAGCACTTGTTCTCAGCTCATATATTACTTCTTGTAAGATAACGTAATCGCGCTTAATCTTGCAAGACTCTGCTCATCGCGTTTACATTTGCAAACTTGGGCTTAGTTTTACAATCGACGCGTAATTAATTACAAAAAAAAAACGGCGTCATAAGACGCCGTTAGTTTGTATAAGGTTGGTGTCAAGGAGGGGAATTGAACCCCTATGAGCTAATGCCCACTAGATCCTGAATCTAGCGCGTCTACCAGTTCCGCCACCCTGACACGTTCGGTACAACGTAGGAAATTCTATCAACAATCCACGAATTTGGCAAGGCTTTATCGCGTTTTCCGGCAAAGATTCATAAAATTTGGCTGCCGCGGCCGGGTGAAAACGACTCAAAGCGCGAGGATACGGCGATTTTATCATTTTGCGGCGCCGAGGAGAGGGTTTTCCGCCGCAAAGCCGCGGGGCGCTTCGTGAACAAAAGTGAGCAATAACACCCAAAAGAAGAGATGTTTGTGATAAAATTTTCATATTGGGGAAGATTGTCAAAGGCCTCTTCGGTTTTTGGCGGTCTTAAAAAAATTGAATATAGTGGAGGGATTTTGTGTGAAAATCATGCAAGTCAACGCTGAGAAATGTGTCCAGTGCGGCGCATGTATTGAGGCGTGCTCGAAAGCATATTTCAAGGAAAATTCACCGGAATTGTCAAGGGTCAAGGTCGCCAATATGGCCGGCTTTGCCAATATCAATATCTGCACGCAGTGCGGCGCGTGCATCGGCGTCTGCCCGACGCAGGCGCTTGAGCGCGACGCCAACGGCGTGGTGCAGGTGCGCAAGGACAAGTGCACTTCCTGCCTGATGTGCGTCGGGTTCTGCCCGTCGGCTTCGATGTTCTTCGACGGCGACAAGCAGACGGAGCCCTTCAAGTGCATCGCCTGCGGCATCTGCGCGAGAAAGTGCCCGACGGGAGCGCTTGAGCTCGTAAACGTACCGGCAAAGGCTTAATAGGAGGAGGATATTGACATGGCAAACGCACCAATGAAGCTTCTGGCGGAATGGTCTTTTGAACCGGCGAAGATACACCACGGCTATTCAAAAGAGACTCTTTACATCGGCCTCGGCAACAAGGACGGCAATTATAAATTTGAACAGCGCCCCGTCTCCGAGGATATGATCGAAAAATTCACCGGCGGCCGCGGCTTTGGGCTTAAGCTGCTGTGGGACGCGGTAAATGAAAAGACGAAGTGGGACGATCCCGAGAACGAGATCGTCATCGCCGGCGGCCCCTTCTGCGGCATCACGCAGTATCCCGGCGCGGGAAAATGTTATTCGGTGTTCCTCTCCCCCGCCACCAGGCAGACCTATAACAGCAACGCCGGCGGCTATTTCGCGCCATTCCTCAAATTCTCGGGATTCGACGCGATGGAGCTCCAGGGCAAGGCCGACCGTCCGGTAGTCGTATTCATCGACGGCGACAATAATAAGGTGCAGATTTTTGAATCTACGCTCGAGGATATCAACGCCTACGCGGTATCCGAGGATCTCCACGAATATTTCGCGAAGGACGAGAAGGACAAGAATACGATCTCGGTAGTTTCAAGCGGCATCGGCGCGCGCACGAGCTACTGGGCCGGCATGAATTTCAGCTTCTACGACGTGCGCCGCAAGGCCGTGCGCCTCAAGCAGGCCGGACGCGGCGGCGGCGGCACGGTGCTCTGCGACAAGAATGTGGTGGCGCTGGTCGTGAAGCGCACTCATTTCACGGGGCTTGAGAACGATCCCGTCGACATCAAGACGATCCAGCGCGCGGGCGCGAGCCTGCACAAGCGTATCCACGACCTCGACGACAAGCAGTGCAAGATGCGTTCGGCCGGCACCGCGCACCTTACCGAGGTAATGGACGACTACACGCTGCTGCCGGTCAACAATTATAAGTTCGGCCGCCACAAGGATATCGACAACATCAGCTCGAACTCTTACATCAAGCTCTTCACTCAGGGCATGGCCGACGGCTGCTGGTACGGCTGTTCGCTCGCCTGCGCGAAGGCTGTCGACCACTTCCCGCTGCAGACCGGACCGTGGAAGGGCAAGGAGGTCATCGTCGACGGGCCGGAATACGAAACGGCGGCGGGACTCGGCTCAAACCTCGGCATCTTCGATCCGCTGTGGACGATCGAGGCCAACTTTTACGCCGACCACTACGGACTTGACACTATCTCGCTCGGCACCGGCATGGCCTTCGTCTGCGAGTGCTTCGAACTGGGGCTGATCAACAAGGAGAACACTCACGGGCTCGACCTCAACTTCGGCAGCAAGCATGACATCATGGAGCTGCTGCACCGCATCGCGCACGGCAGCGACGAGTTCGCCGTCGCCTGCGGCAAGGGCATCGAGGTCGCGCGCGAATACTTTGCCGAGCATTACGGCGCGGATATGAAAAAGATGATGAAGATCGGCATGGTCTGTCAGGGGCTGGAGGCTTCCGAATACCGCTGCCAGGAATCGATCGCGCAGTGGGGCGGCTACTTCCTTACGCTCAAGGGGCCGCAGCATGACGAGGCGTGGCTCATCTTCATGGACATGGTCAACAAGCAGCTGCCGACATACGAAGATAAGGCCGAAGCCCTCTTCTTCTTCCCGAATTTCCGTCTCTGGTTCTCGCTGCAGGGGCTCTGCAAGCTACCGTGGAACGACATCGAACCGGCCGACAACGGCATGAAGTATAAGGGGATCGAGGCGGCGCGCGTCCCCGAACATCTGCAGAACTATCTCGACATTTTCGAGGCCATCACCGGCAAGCACCTGACCCGCGACGGCCTCATCGAGCAGTCCGAGAAGGTATATAACTTCGAGCGCATCTTCAACCTGCGCATGGGCAAGGGAACGTCGAAATACCATGAAGCGCCCGACCGCGGCCTCGGCCCCGTGTGGGAAGACGAGTGGAACGCGCGCCCCGAATATTTCGACGGTAGGCTCAAGGAGTTCAGCGTCGATATCGAGGGGCTATCCGTCAGAGAGAAGATCGACCTGCTCCAGAAGCACCGCCGCGAGCAGTGGCAGATGCTCAAGATGGCCGTCTACAAGCGCCGCGGCTGGAATAAGAACGGCATCCCGACACTTGCGACGGTAAGGCGTCTTGGCATAGACTATCCCGACGTAGTGGCGCTGCTTGAAAAGCACCTGAAGCCAGAGGACGAATTTGAAGATTAATATTAAAGGAGAGTAATGCGCATGATAACCGTCAACGGAGAACAGTCGCCGTGGAGAGAAGGTCTCACGGTACAGCAGCTTCTCGATGAGAAGAATTTTACCTTCAAGATGCTCGCCGTATGGGTCGACGACAGCGTTGTCGACAAGAGCCGCTATTCGGAGGCGAAGATCCGCGACGGGGCCAATGTGCAGGTGATACACAACATCAGCGGGGGCTAAACTTCGCCTGGAACGCTCCGGCGTTTTCAAAGGGCGGGCGCTTTCGGGTGTCCGCCCTTACTTTGTCTGCCGCACAGCGGAAAGCCCTCAACGGGATTGACAGAGATATATTTTCGGGTGTTAAATATACGGGAAATGATTTTTGCGGGAACGGAGAATGTCTGTGGCAATAAACTTTAAGAGCTCGTCTTTTTACTTTACATGCTGGAACTGGGACTATTATTTTAGCCTCAGTCAGTTTGCTATGGTTTGAGCTCTTTTGTGTGATATATAAAATTCGTCTTAGACGATATCTCACCCGGAGCGAAAGCCCCGGGTGATTTTATTTTGTACGGAAGACGAGAATCGAAAAGAGGCGGTATTTATGGGGTTCAAAATCACCATCGCCGGACTGGGGCTCATGGGAGCCTCACTCGCGAAAGCCCTCCGCGGCTGGCGGGAGGCCGAGATCGGCGGCGTCGAGACTGACGCCGAAGTGCTTGCGAAGGCGCTGGACAGCGGCGTGATAGACAAGGGTTATATTCTGAATGAGGACAACGCGCGTGATGCGCTCGACGCCGACCTTGTCGTGATTGCCCTCTATCCGCGCGCCGCGCTGAAATTTCTGCAAGATTTCGCCCGCTGCGCCAAAGAGGGCGCCGTATGGAGCGACCTTACAGGCATCAAGGGCGCCGTCGCCGCCGAAGCGCGGCGGTCTATGCCGGCGGGCGCCGAGTTCCTCGGAGCGCACCCGATGGCGGGGCGCGAGAGCTCCGGTTACGCCTCTTCGGACGGCGGGCTCTTCGCGGGATGCAATTTCATCATCACTCCCGGCGAGGAAAATACGCGGGCGGCGGTATCGCTTATCAAAGAGATGGCCGCCTATGCGGGGGCGGCGCGCGTCGTCGAGACTGCGCCGGAGAGGCACGACCGGATGATAGCCTATACGAGCCAGATGGCGCATGTGCTTGCGGCCGCCATCTTAAACAGCGGACTGCTCTTTGAAAGCAAAGGATTCGAGGGCGGCTCGTTCCGCGATCTTACGCGCGTCGGTACTCTGAATCCCGAAATGTGGAGCGAGCTTTTCATCATGAACGGAGCGCCCCTCGGCGGCGTTCTCACAGAGCTTGAGGCGAATATCGCCGCGCTGAGGAAGATCATCGAGTCGGGGGACGGGGAACGCCTCAAAGCGGCGCTCGCGGCCGCGACGCGCCGCAAGGCGGAGTACCTGAACGCGCCCTGTTCGTCAGCGGGAAAGGATGATGTCAGGTGAAGAAGGGCATAACGATAACGCCGAAGCCCCTGGCGGGGACGATAAAGATAATGCCCAGCAAGAGCATGTCGCACCGAATGGCGATCTGCGCAGCGCTCGCAGGCGGTTCGCAGGTCCGCTCCCTCGGCCTCAGCGAGGATATTACAGCGACCTGCCGCGTCCTGCGGGGGCTGGGCTGCGAAATGGAACTGACGGGAGACACGCTCACGACCGGTCCTAAAAAAGAACCGCCGCGGGAGGCCGAGCCGCTCGACTGCGGAGAGTCTGGGAGCACCTTGCGCTTTATCATCCCGCTGGCGCTGGACGGCAAAAGGCGGCGTTTCACGGGACAGGGGCGTCTGATGAGCCGCCCGCAGGCGGAGTATGAACGCATCTTCACGGAGAGGGGCATCGACTTCATCAGGAGCGACGATTATATCGAGGTCTGCGGCCGCCTGAGGCCGGGCGTTTTCGAGGTGCGCGGCGACGTATCAAGCCAGTTCACCTCGGGGCTGCTCTTTGCCCTGCCGGCGCTTGACGGGGATTCCAGGATCGTGGTGACGACGCCGCCGGAGAGCAGAGGTTATATAGAGCTGACGTTGTCGGCGCTCGCCGGGTTCGGCATAAAGGCGGCCTGGGATGACGGCGGCCGCGCGCTGAATGTTCCCGGAAGGCAGCGTTTTGCTCCCGCCGCCGTCACCGTCGAGGGCGATTTCAGCCACGCCGCCTTCTGGCTCGCGGCGGGAGCCGTCGGCGGCGGCGCGGAGCTGACTGGGCTGAAAAAAGACAGTCTGCAGGGCGATGCGATGATAGTAGAGCTGGCGCGCCGTATGGGAGCCGCCGTGGAATGGCGCGGAGAAAAGCTCTGTGTCGCGCGCTCAAAGCTGCGCGGCGCTGAGATCGACGTCTCGCAGACGCCGGACCTCTTTCCGGCTCTTTCCGTTCTCGCCGCCTGCGCGGAGGGAGAAACGCGGCTCACGGGAGCGGCGCGGCTGCGCATAAAAGAGAGCGACAGGCTCGCGGCGATGGCCGCGGAACTCGCCGCCCTCGGCGCGGAAGTACGGGAGGGAGAGGACTCGCTTACCATTACGGGAGGCGGAAAGCTGCGCGGCGGCGCGGTTTCCGCGCACAACGACCACAGGGTCGCGATGAGCCTGGCCGTCGCCGCCTCGGCGTGCGTTGGGGAGACTACGATAGACGACGCGGAGTGCGTGAAAAAGAGCGCCCCCGATTTCTGGAAGGAATACCGCGCGATGGGCGGCAGTTTCATGATCGATAAGGAGGGGCGGCAATGAAGTTTTCAATCTTTGGAGAATCCCACGGACCGGCGATCGGAGTCCTGCTTGAGGACGTCCCGGCCGGCGCCGCGCTGAATATGGAGGAGATCGCATTTGAGATGGGACGCCGGGCCCCCGGCAAAAACGCCCTCTCGACGGCCCGTAAAGAGGCGGACTCCCCCGAAGTGCTGAGCGGTGTTTACAACGGTTTCACCACCGGCGCTCCGCTCTGCGCGATGATAAGAAACACCGACGCGAGATCAGGCGACTATTCGCTGCTGAAACGTTTTCCGCGCCCGGGACACGCCGACTACACCGCCGCGGCGCGCTACGGCGGCTTCGCGGACATGCGCGGCAGCGGCCAGTTTTCGGGGCGGCTCACCGCGCCGCTGGTCTTCGCGGGGGCGGTTGCCAAGCAGCTGCTGGCTCGCCGCGGGATCTTTGTCGGAGCCCATATCTGCTCGATAAACGGCATAAAAGACACCTGCCTTGAGGATAGCCCGCTTTTTCGGAGCGGCGGCGAATCCCTCCTGCGGGCGGCGGCGCACAGGGAGCTTCCGGTGCTTGACGAGGGCGCGGGAGAGAGGATGCGCGAGGCGATCGCCGAAGCGAAGAGAAACGGTGATTCGCTCGGCGGCGTCATCGAATGCGCCGCGACCGGCCTTGAGGCTGGCATCGGAGAGCCCGGCGCCGATTCGCTGGAAAGCCTCATTTCGCGCAACTGTTTCGCGGTCCCTGGAGTGAAGGGGATCGAATTCGGGGCGGGATTCGCCTTCGCGGAGATGAGAGGGAGCGAGGCGAACGACCCTATGGAGATGAAAGAGGGCAGGGTCGTCATGAGGAGCAACAACAACGGCGGCATCAGCGGCGGCATCTCGACCGGCGCGCCGCTGCTTTTCCGCGCCGCGCTGCGCCCCACCTCCTCGATAGCCCGCGAGCAGGATACCGTCGATATGGAACGGCGCGCTGACGCAAAGCTCGTCGTGCCCGGGCGTCACGACCCCTGCATCGTACACCGCGCCGTACCGGCGATCGAAGCCGCCGCCGCGCTGGCGCTGCTTGAAGCCGTCCAGAAGCTTTACGGCATTCGCTGCATTTAAGGAGAATGATGATGCTGAAGGAATACAGAGAAGAGATACGCGAACTTGATGAAAAAATCCTGGCCCTGATCGAAAGGCGGCTTGAGGCCGCGCGCGCGATCGCCGAATACAAGATGGACCGCAACATCCCGATCACCGACGCCGCGCAGGAGGAGAGCGTCATCGACCATGTGGTCTCGCTCGCAAAGCGCGAGGACGACATCCCGTACATCCGCCGCTTCTGGCGGATGATGTTGGAAAACAGCCGCGCCGTGCAGCACAAGGTCGTGACCGGCGACAACATCACGGGGCTGTGGCTGCGGGAGATGATACGCGCCGCCGCGCGCCGGAAGGAAAATCCCCAGGTCATCTACAGGGGATGCGAGGGCTCCCGCGGGCATGAGGCCGCCGAGGCATACTTCGGCGGGGAGGCCCGATTCGGAAACGCCGCCACCTACGAAAAGGTCTGCCGCTCCGTCAAAAACGGCACGGCGGACTACGCTGTGCTGCCGCTTGAGTCAAACACCGCGGGAGCGATGGCCGGAGTTCGCGAGCTGATAAACAAGTACGGCCTCTGCATAGCGGGAGAACAGAACGTCCGCCTCGACGACTGCCTCGCCGCGCCCAGGGGAGCCGATATCGGGGAGATAAGGGAGATATACGCGCACGAGCAGGTGCTGGCACGCTGCACGGCTTTTCTTGAGGACCACCCCGAGATAAAGGCCGTCCCCAGCCTCAGCTCCGCAAAGTGCGTCAGGAAGGTCGCGGAAGAGGGCTCGCCGCGCGGTGCGGTCATCACCTCCGGGTTCGCCGCCGAAATGAGCGGCCTCGAGGTGATAGCCCCCTACATAAGCGACAACCCAGGCAGTTGTACGCGTTTTGTGATCCTCTCAAATAAATTTGAGATATCGCCCGGCTGCAACAAGGTCAGCATCGCATTCACCGTCCGCCACCGCGCCGGGGCCCTCCAGCGCGTGCTCGGCGTCTTCGCCGACTACCACCTGAACCTCTCCAAGATAGAGTCCGTACCGGTAGGCGGCGCTGATTTCGAGTACCTCTTCTTCGCCGATTTCGCGGGAGATCTCGCGCAGGCCAACACGCAAAAGGCGCTCGCGCTGGTGGAACAGGAGTGCGACTCGCTGCGCGTACTGGGCAACTATAAGAGCAAGCGCCGCAACATCGTCCTCGTGGGAATGCCCGGCAGCGGCAAAAACGCCGTCGGCAAAGCGCTCGCGCTTCAGATCGGCATGGACTACTACGACACCGACGCCCTCATAGAAGAGCGGGAGGGCATGAGCACCACGGAGATATTCGCGAAAAAGGGGGAGAAATACTTCCGCGACGCCGAGACGGAGATCGCCAAAGAGGTCTCGTGTCTGGGCGGGGCGGTCATATCCACCGGAGGCGGCACGATGATGCGCCAGGAAAACGCGCGCGCGCTGCGGCGCACCGGCTACGTCTTTTTCGTCAACCGGCCGGTCGAGGAAATTTTGGCGAGCGTAGACCTCTCTAACAGGCCGCTGCTCGCGGGCGACCCGAAGCATATATTCAAACTCTACACGGACCGCCTGCCCACCTACCGGGAGGTATCTGACTATGAGGTGCGCAACGACGGTGAACTCAGCCAGGCGGTCAACATGCTGGATTCGATAATAGAGCTTCTCAAAGGCGGTTACCGTGTGGCTTAAAAGGCCGGCTGCCGCCCCCTGTCCGCGCGGTAGTTGCCGAGTATCTTCAGGTAGCTGGTATTCTTTTTAAGCTCCGCGACGGCTCTTGCAACGTTTTTCTCTTTCAGGTGCCCGCTGAAGTCCATGTGGAAGAAATATTCCCAGGAGCCTCCCTCCATCGGACGTGATTCGATGTTGGTCAGGTTCAGGCCGTTGTCGTAAAAGCAGGCAAGCGCCTTGCAGAGCGACCCCGGTTCGTGGCGGAGGCCGATGACGACGGTTATTTTGTCGGCCTCGTCGTCATGGCGGTCGCCGGCGGCGATGATGACGAAACGGGTGTAATTGCGGGAGTTGAAGTTTATGCGCGGCGCGAGTATCTCAAGGCCGTAGAGCTCCGCGGCCTCCCTGCTCGCTACGGCGGCTTTCGTCATATCTTTTTCTTCGCTTACCATCTTCGCGCTCCTGGCGGTGTTGAAGTACGGCACCAGCTCCCACTCGCGGTGTCCGCCAAAAAATTCCGCGCATTGGCTGAATCCCTGCGGATGAGAGTAGACCGTCCTGATATCCTCCATCCTCGCTCCCTTTACGGCCATGAGGTTGTGGTCCACCTTAACGATCTTCTCGCCGACGATGCGGCAGTCGTTCTTACGCAGCAGATCATAGACCTCAAGTATCCCCCCGGTGGACGAATTCTCTATCGGCAGCACGCCGCAGTCCGCCTCGCCGCCGACGACGGCGGCGACAACGTCGCCAAAGAGCTTGAAGCTGGATTCGCTGACCTCCTGTCCGGAGAAATAGCCGCGCAGCGCCTGGTGGCTGTATGAGCCGGGGACCCCCTGATAGCCGACTCTGCGATAGGGCGTCCCGGCAGAGGCGGCGCGATGCCGCGCGCCCTCTTCAGCCGATATTTTTTCGTTTTCGTAACGGCGGCTGGCCTCCATGACCTTGTCCATCAGCCACAGACAGCCGCCGCGGTATTCGGGGTCCCGCACCCAGCCGGAACATTGTTCGATGACCTCTTTTTCGCGCGCCGCGTCATAGACGGGAAGCCCGCGCTCCCTTTTATACTCGGCGACGCTCCGGACAAGTTCCATCCGGCGTTCAAACAGGGAGATCAGCGATCTGTTGGTCCGGTCTATCTCTATTCGTATTTTTTTCAGCTCGTCATGGTCCATGCTGCTTTACCTCCGCTCTCTCTCCCTTTATTTCATCAACGATGACTACACCCGGCGGGATTTCATACTGTAAATCATTTCCCCGCCCGGGATTTTTCGTAAAGCGATATGGCCTTTGCCAGCGTCGAATATAACAGCTCCGGCTCTATCGGCTTGGCCAAATGATCGTTCATGCCCGCCGCTTCGGATTTCCGGCGGTCGTCGTCAAAGGCGTTCGCCGTCATCGCGATTATCGGCACGCTCTCCGCGTCCGCGCGCGGCAGCTTCCTTATCTTTTTCGTCGCCGTCAGGCCGTCCATCTCCGGCATGCAGATATCCATCAGCACGGCGTCAAAACAGCCCTCTTGCGAATTGACGAAGGTCTCCACGGCGGCCGCTCCGTTTGCGGCGGCGGTCACCAGCATCCCCTTTTTTTCCAATAATTTCCTCGCGATCTCGGTGTTCAGCGGATGGTCCTCCACGATCAGCACACGGCGTCCGTTCAGCGCTCCCGCGCAGTCGGCCCGCTCGCCCCCGGCCGCCGCCTCCGGTGCGTCCTTCGCGATATCCAGTTCCAGATGCAGCCGGATCTCCGTACCCTTCCCCTCCTCGCTCCAAATGTCGAGGCTGCCGCCCATTTTATCGACGATGCTCTTGGCGATCGCAAGCCCGAGCCCCGTGCCGCGGCTCCCGATGCCAGCGGCGGCGTTCTCCTGCATGAAGGGTTCAAAGAGACGCGTCTGGAACTCTTTGCTCATGCCGATGCCGTTATCCCTGATTATATAATCACAGCAGACACGTCCGCCGCGTATGTCAGCCCTGGGCATCCTGTACTCCACCCTTCCGCCCGCGGGGGTGAATTTTACGGCGTTCGAGAGAAGATTGAGGAAAATCTGGTTGATGCGCACCTTGTCCACCCATACCGCCGCGGCGGGCCAGTTGCCGTCAAATACGAACTCTACGCCCTTGCGCCGGCACAGAGGCTCTATCATCGCCTCTATCGCGCCCGCAAACTCTTTGTATTCATAACGCGACGGGTACAGCAGAAACTCGCCGCTTTCTATCTTCGCCATATCGAGGACGTCGTTGATGAGGGCAAGCATAAAGCGGCTGGATGAATTTATCTTGCCGATGTAGTCCTCCTCCGCCTCGCGGTCACCCAGCACGTCCTGCAGGAGCGCCGTCATGCCCATAATGGCGTTCATCGGGGTGCGCATCTCATGGCTCATGCGGGCGAGAAACTCTCCTTTGGCAAGGCTCGCCAGCTCCGCGCGCTTAAGCGCCGCCGCGATCTCATCCTTAGCCCTCTTCTCGGCGGCCACGGCGTCGGTTATATCCTGCCGCGTCATCAGCAAGATCTGATTCTGCCTGTCAATATAGGAATATTTTATCGATTTCCTGCACCTCGCGCCCGACGCGTCCCGCGTATCGAAGAGCACCTGATAGACATCCTGTCTCTCCAGCCGCGGCACGATATCAGCATATTCCATCTCGCGCAGCGCCCGTTCGCGGTCCTCGGGAACGATGAACCGTTCGGCATACAGGGCAATGTCACGCCGGTAATCATTCGCTACGCAGGCCGGAGGCTCTCCCTCCGAAGGCTCGGAGACAAAGAGCTCATACCGGTTATGCTTTCCGTCGAGGCGGATGACGGCGTCGTAATCCTGCGCAACGACCATTTTAAAGGTATCGGCGAGCTGCTTTCGGGTCGTGATATCCCTCTCGCAGAAGAAGGCGATGAGATCCCCGCTGTCAGGGTGTTTCCTCACAGTGATCTGCAGCTCCATCCAGAGAAGATTGCCCTCGCGATCGATAAATGGCTGTTCAAATGTAAGACGGTTGTTGCCGAGTTCAAATTCCCTGATGAGGTTGCCGTAATCGATCTTATCCAAAAACGCCGCCTTGGATTCCTCGCTGACGAAGAAGGGGCCCATATTCTCCACGATCTCGGCGGCGGACATGCCGCAATGGAATGGGATACTCCCGTCATGGATGTCGACGAGATCCTCAACGACGTCTTTAGTAATGTTTATGCGCATTATCGAGACATGGTCGCCGGAGACGTCTTTAAGGTTGTTAAGTTCCTCGTCATAACGGCGTGAGAGGAGCTGATACTCCTCCTCCGCGCGCAGTTGGGCCTCCTTGAGCTCGGTGATATCGTTGTAGACGCTCTGGTATATATCGTTGCCGGCAATATCCGTTATCCGTTCTATGATGCCGCTGATCCAGAAGATCCCTCCGTCACGGCGGATGAAACGCAGCTCGTAGGAACTGGCTTCTCCGTTCGCGATAACATTTTTGAGCATCTTTGTATATTCGTCCCTGTCGTCGGGATGAACGCGGGCGTAGGCCAGCCTGTCTTCATTCGCCTCGCTGACGCCGTATATCTCGCGCCCGCGGCGGTTTACATAATGGTACGGTTTGGCACCGCCAAGGTCGTTCACGGAATACTGAGAAATGCCGCAGGGCATCGTGTCATAGAGCCTCTGCAGATATTCCGCCTGCCGCTTGAGCTTATCCTCCGCCGCCTTCTGCGCGGAAATATCCGTGTAACATACATAGGCCGTCTGGCTGCCGTCCGGTTCGGGAATAAAGTTAGCGGAATGATACACCCACCGGTACTCCCCCGTCGCATTGCTGCGCAGCCGGTACGCGCATTCCATGCGGCGCGCCCCGCCGCGCGCCTCCGCCATCTTCTCCTTCAGCAGAGCCGCGTCGTCAGGGTGAATATTACGGAAGATGTCCGCGGAAATATTATCTTTCAGCCCCTCCCGCGTAACCCCGAGCATGTCGCCGATCGTCGAATTGGCGGCTGCCAGTTCGACGACGCCGCCGTTAAGCCTGTATACGCAGATCCCCGAAGGGATGGAATTTATGATGTTCTCCAGCGAAGACTTCTCCGTCTCAAGCCGCTGGTGCAGCCGCTTGGAATCTGTGATGTCCGAGACATATTCAACGGCGGCGCTGCGCCCGTTCCACTCTATGAGTTTTCCCTTCACGGAATACCAGCGGTCTTTAGACGCGAGGTACTGTTCCGCCTCAAGAAAATTATCCTTCGTCAGCTGCGGGACGTGACAGAAAGAGCAGGGAGAATCCCGGTGCATCATGAACTCGTAGCAGAGCCTGCCGGAAAAATCCCCCTCCGGGTTGCCGGAAAACTCGGCCGCGGCCCTGTTGGCGTAGAGCACCTCCCTCGTCTCAAGGTCGCTGACCTGGATGATCGTGTTGTTCTCGTTAAGGATGTCGCGGTAAAGCTCGGTCTCCCTGGATATATTGTGAAAAACCGCGTGCATCAGCGGAAAGCCGTCTGACTCCCCGATCTTTTTACCCTGCAGGTGCACCCAGATCAGGGCCCCGTTCGTATGCCTTTTCCTGAAAGTTATATCTATCGGCGTATCCTTCGCCAGCCCTTCGCGGATGGCGGATACGACGCGCTCCGTATCTGCGGCGTAGACCATTTCCGCCGCGTCCCGCTTTATCAGCTCATGATACTCTTCCACCGTATGGCCCGAAAGCGACGGGACGCCGTCGGAAAAATAAACCGTGTCGAAACGGTCTGAAACTTTGTAGATGGCGACTCCCCCCGGGATGGAGTTCAGGATATTCTCCATCTCTTTCTTGCCATGCCGGAGGCGCTCCTGCGCCTCGACCACCGCCGATACGTCGATACAGAGGCAGACCGCCGCCGGACGCCCGTCTCCGGCTGTGATCCTCTTGCCGTTTTCGGTGACCCAGATAAAACCGCCGTCCTTTTTCAGCATACGATAAGGGGCCAGCAAATATTCATCGGAAGATTCCATTTGCGCGAAGAGCGAACCCATCACCGCCGCCCGTTCATCCGGATGCACGCGGTTGGCGATCTTGCCGCCGGTTGCCGCCAGAAACTCTTCCCTGCGCTCGTACCCCAAATAATTTAACAACTGTTCGTTTATAAAATAGAACGGCATATCCGGCTCGTCAAGATAACCGCCAAGCATTCCTCCGTGCAGCGAGCTGTTCACAAAGTCATAAAGCGGCTTCGGCCCATCTTCGCCGGCATATCCCCAAGATGGGGCCGCGGCTTCCTTTTCAAAAGAGTCGATCATCGACATATGAAGACAACGTATCCGCGCCGTTCCATCTTCGGGGATACAGGCGATCGAAACGCGGCCGGCCGCGGAGCGCCCCTCTCCGGTCAGCGTCAGCTTCGCGCTGGCGCATCCCGCCCCCTCGGGAGTAGTCTCTTCGTCCTCTCCGCTGAAGGCCATTTCATACGGCGCGGGACGGGAGGCTATCTCTCTTTCCAGATATGCCCGGGCCTCGCATATATTGTGAATATCTTCGTTAGAGGATGTCCCGCACCAGTATACATCCTTACTGAGACAGGCCAGCGATCCCTCGGCATCCCTTCTGCAAAAATCATTCACGCAAAAACGTTCGAGCAATGCCAGCGGAGAGATAGTTTTTTGTCCGTCCATCGCTATAGGCTCCTTTTTCATAGTATGGCCAGCACATTGACAACAGAGAAAAACACCCGTCACGCAAACTATTTGCCGCTATTTTACGCGGGCGGCATTTCGTTAAGTATAGCAAAGACCCCATGGCAAAACAATGAATATCATAATGAAGCATATTTCACACCTTAAAAATGACCGCTGACGCTTGCCCGGCAAGGGAGAAAAACCTAAATTTTTCATTTATATTTAAGCATAAATTTTCAGTTGTGAAATGGGAGTCATAATTGTTATAAGGAATAAAAATTTTCCAGATACTCATTTACCTTTTTACTATCGACTAAAATTATGATATGGTGCAGATGTTAGAAATTTCACATCCATCCAAGAAAGGTCGTGCTGTCTTATGAGTGGGAACAAAGTTAGCTGGCTTAATGTGGTGAAGTTCGCAGGGGCGTTTATCGCGTTCCTCATAGGCGCCGGTTTCGCGACCGGGCAGGAAGTCTTCCAGTACTTCGCCGCCTACGGCTATGAAGGGTTTCTGGTCGGGCTCTTCGTGCTGGTATGCTTCGTCTATGTCGGCGGAGACTTCATCGTTTCGGGCTTCAACGAGCATTTTAAAAATACCAACGACATCTATCGCCACTACTGCGGCAAATATATCGGAGGCTTCTATGACTACTTCTCGATCGCCTTCATATTCATGTCGTATATCGTCATGCTCGGCGGCGCCGGCGCGACCGTCAACCAGTATTACCATATCTCACCGGTGCTGGGCGCCATCCTGATGATGGTCCTCTCCGTAGGCACAGTCGTCTTCGGCCTCGGCAAGATAGTCGACGTTATCGGCGCCATCGGTCCGTTGATCGTCATCATCGCCATCGGCGTCGGACTTGCCGCCATCGTGACGAACCCGGGCGGCATCGCCGAGGGCGCGCGGCTGATCACCTCGGGAGAGCTCGATATCACAAGGGTCGGCAGCAACTGGTTCATGGCCGGAACGTCATATGTCGGGTTCTGTATGCTCTGGCTCGCGGCCTTCCTCGCGGCGATGGGCACAAAGGCCAACAGTAAGAAAGAGGCCGTTCTTGGCACTACGATCGGCGCCATCGGCTTCGTCATCGGCGCGCTGATCCTCATGCTCGGCCTTCTCTCAAGCCTGCAGGATCTTTACACCTCCGACATTCCCTCGCTCATCATCGCCGAAAAGATATGGCCCCCTCTCGCCACTATCTTCTCCGTTATAATCCTTGCCGGCATCTACACGACGGCCGTTCCCCTTCTCTGGTCTGTTTCGGCAAGATTCGCCCAGGAGAAAACGACGAAATTCTACGGCCTCACCGCCGGACTCGCGGCAATCGCCTGCTTTGTAGCCCTCGAGCTGCCTTTCCGCCAGATCGTCAATATAATCTACGGCGTGAACGGCTACGTCGGGATACTCCTGATATTCTTCATGCTCGCCAAGAGCTTCGGCATCACGAAGAAGTTCACGAAATAAAAGCAACGGCTGATATATCAAAAAATACAAAGATGAGCGGCGGGCTTGGCTCGCCGCTCATCTTTTGTGTGAACGCACAAAGGAAAAGGAGTTTTTTAGTCGCTTGCATATTAAAAAACAAAGACTTTTGAGCCATTATCACTTATAATATTCGCCGTTAAGCAGGAATACTTAATAAAGATGGGTGAACAGCAGATATCCAAGCTAGACTACGATCAAATCCGAACCAACGGGCTAATTTTATAAACTAAGACAACGAAATATTTTACCTCGTAATAAGGATATAACTCCAAATTTTTTTGGCAGTCAAGTTGTGAAAAATGTAACTAATTTTGAAGGGACAGTGGTGCAGTGTGTGCGGAGAAAAGATCAGTTGGTCCAATGTAATCAAATTCGCGGGGGCGTTCGTCGCCTTTCTTATCGGCTCCGGTTTTGCGACCGGACAGGAGATACTTCAATACTTCACGGCCTACGGGATGAAGGGGCTTCTTGCTGGACTCTTCACGCTCATCTGCCTCGTGTATGTCGGCGGGGACTTTATCGCGACCGGTTTCCGCCAGCGTTTTTCAAACACGAACGACATTTACAGATACTACTGCGGCAGGTATATCGGCGGCTTCTATGACTACTTCGCCATCGCCTTCCTCTACATGTCATACATCGTAATGGTAGCCGGCGCCGGAGCGACTCTCGCGCAGTACTACGGGCTTCCCGTATATGCCGGCTGTGTCGGGATGGCCTTTGTTTCGGCCTTTACCGTCACCTTCGGCCTGGGTCGGATCGTCGACGTGATCGGTACGATAGGGCCGGCGATCGTATTGTTCGCGATCGGCATCGGCTTCGCCGCCATTCTCAAAAACCCGGATGGGATAGCTCAGGGAGCGCGTATGATCGAAGCGGCGGAGGTCGAAATGACAAAGGTCGGAACAAACTGGCTCACATCCGGCATGTCTTACGTCGGCTTCTCGATGCTTTGGCTCGCCGCCTTCCTCGCGGCAATGGGACAGAAGGCGAACTCGGCGAAAGAGGCCGTCATCGGCACGACGCTCGGCGCGGCCGGCTTCGTCGCCGGCATCGTCATCATGATGCTCGGACTGCTCGCCAACATAGACGCCGTGGCGATGACTGACATCCCCTCGCTCATTCTCGCGGAGAGGATATATCCTCCCATCGCCACGATCTTCTCCATTATCATCATGGGAGGCATTTACACCACCTCCGTGCCGCTCCTTTGGTCGGTCTCCGCCCGTTTCTCGGCGGAAAAAACACGAAAATCATATCTGCTCACCGCGGGGCTCGCCGTCTCCGGCTGCGCCGTCAGCCTGCTGCTCCCCTTCCAGCGCATAGTCAACATCATCTACGGCATAAACGGCTATGTTGGGATCTTGCTGATACTCTTTATGATCGTGAAGACGGCGCGAAATATGCGAAAGCCCGCCTAAGATCAATTTCCATAGCTACTGCGGGCGGCCGGCGGGGAAGATATCCCGCCGGCCGCCTTATCTCTAATACGTTGTATGCTCCGCCGCCTAGGGAGCTACTGATTAGATGCGCCAGGTTTTATATGACAAAGTGAATTAATCAGCGGTTCCCTAGAAACACTCGTAGAAGTTCCGCAACGTCCAATAGAAGATGTGCGGCTGTTCCAGGTACGAGGTCTGAGAGGAGTCCGGGATGACCGCCATCCTCGAACCGGGGATCAGCGAACGGTAGTATTCGCAGGTCGGCTGCCGCACCTGGTCGAACTCGCCGCAGATAAGCAGGACCGCGACCCTGATCTTGCAGAGGCTGCCGGTGATGTCGATATCCTTCAGGACACCCTCGCAGGTAAATTCACTCGGCCCCCACATATGCCGGTATACCCTCAAACCGGAGGCGGTCTTCGGCTTGAGCGGGGTCGCGGCGTGACCGGCCCTGGTGACGGTCGATAGGCGGTAACGGAAGTTGTCGTCGTACTTCTTGATGATCTCCTGATAATAGCGGCCGTCGAAGTGGTGCTCGCGCTCACACTGCTCCACCGCCTCAAGGCAGTCTTCGCCAAGTTCGGCGAGGCGCTGTTTCGCGTCGGCGATCCATATCTTCGTACTGACAAGGGGGCTGATCATCGTGATCGAGATGACGGGAGAGTTATGGGAACGTATGGCGTGTTCCGCGGCAAGATAGGCCCCCCAGGAACGTCCGATCAGGTGCAGCTTAGGGACTCCGATGGCGGCGATTATACTGTTCAGCGATTCGATATACCGCTCGGGGACCCAGAGCGATTCTTCGCCCGTATGCGAGTTTTCATCGCAGCCAAGCTGATTGTAGAGATACACGGTCCGGTCCTCGGCGATTCTCTCCGCCATCGGCCGGAAAGATTCGATGTTGCCGCCCGGCCCGCCATGGATGTAAAGGACGGGGATGTTGGAATTTTTCTCCGCGCCGTAGACGTTAAGGCATAGGTACCCTCCGGGAACATCAATGTATTCAGTTTTCATACTGACAGCCATTATCATCGCCTCCTTATCTCATTCAACTGCTTTACCTGAGATAATTATAGCACAATATTCTGACAATATTAATGCGGAAGTATGCTCAACTACGGCGATCAGAAAGGAACCGCTGTCGTTTTATCTGTACTTTTCAAGGACCCCGGAGCGTTTTACATATAAGATCAAGGGCACTCCGACAGCGTAGCAAATGGCCGCCTGGCTCGCGCCGATGTAGATGATCGACCAAGCGACCGGCGTCGAGGACAGTATGGCGATATAGGTTCCGACCACAACGGCATTGATGACGACCGGCGGCAGGGCGGCCAGCCAGACGTTAGGCATCTTTGAGGTGATCCAGGCGGCGGCCAGCGTCGCCGCGCTGCCAAGGACGATGTCGATTATGCCGAAACCGCCGAGCATGTTTGAGATCAGACAGCCGATAAAGAGCCCGGGCACCGCTTCCGGGAGGCAGAAGGGCAGCAGCGTCAGCGCCTCCGAAACTCTGAACTGCACCGGGCCGAAGGATATGGGAGCCAGCACAAAGGTAAGTCCGGTGTAAAGGGCGGCAATTAAAGCGGACAACGCGATTCCGTGAGGGGTAAAAAATCTTTTATTTTTCATGAGGTGTATTATACTACAAAAGACAGAGGGGGGACGGGCGGAATGGAGAGCGCGGTCAGGCAAATAAAGATAATCCGGGTCGGGCCGGACGGAACGGGAACCGCGGCGGATGACGAACTGATCTCCGAAAAGACGGTATCCCTCTATGTGGACGGCAGGTATGACCACGCGGCCGTCATCACCGGGGGCGGCGAAAAATTGTGGGCGGCGGGGAACCTGAAGTGCCGCGGGCTGATATCGTCGGCGGACGACATCGAAGATATCTCCGTGAACGGCAACATCATCGGCGTGAGGCTCAAAAGGCGGAGAGTACCGCTAAAACCCGCGCCGCTGTCCGTCGAGTGGCAAGTCGGTCCGGAGCTGGTGCGGCAAAAGATCGCCGAGCTCGCGCAGGCAAAACTCTACCTCCGCACAGGCTGCCTCCATGTGGCGCTGCTATCGTCAAACAGAGGGGAGACCCTTTTTTCGGCGGAGGACGTCGGCCGCCGCAACGCCGTGGACAAAGCCGCCGGCTGGCTGCTGTATGAAGGGGCTGACCCCGCCGCCTCCCTGCTTTTCATCTCCGGACGCATGCCGGGCGACATGGTCCTTAAGGCCGCAAACGCCGGCATTCCCTTCATCGCGAGCGTCTCCGCCCCGACGGCGGACGGCGTCGCCGCGGCGCGCGCGGCAAACATCACGATGATCGGATTCGCGCGCGGCGGGGGCTTTAACATTTACAGCGCGGACGGCCGGGTCGAATTGGCGGAAAAAGAGCTATAATAACAAAATGCGCGGCATACGCGGCATGAGAATACTGAACGGAGGAACTACATTGAACATAACGATCCTTGGCGCTGGCAGTTTCGGTACCGCCATGGCGGTACACCTGGCCTCCCTGGGCCATAATGTAAAGATGTGGACGATAGACGGCAAACAGGCCGAGACGATAAACGGCAGCCACAGAAACAATTTTTGTTTCTTTGACACGGCGTTGCCCGTAAATATTTCGGCGACCACCGGACTGCGTGAATCCCTTGACTTTTCGGACAGGTACATCATGGCGATACCGACGCAGTTCGAACGCGAGGTCTGCGGCAAGATCGCGGCGCTCGCCCCCGCGCCGGGGCACATGCTGAACCTGGCCAAAGGCATAGAAATATCGACGGGAAACCTGCTCCACAAGGTACACAGGGAGCTCTGCCCCCAGATGGTCTACTCGGCGCTGTCCGGACCGAGCCACGCCGAAGAGGTGCTCATTGACTGCCCGACGACGGTGGCCCTCGCCTCCGGAGATGAGGAAGAGGCAAAATCGTGGCAGAAACTGCTCAACGGCGGAAACTTCCGCGTATACACCAGCACGGACGTCATCGGCCTTGAGGTCGGCGGCGCGACAAAGAATATATATGCGATCGCGGCCGGCATCTCCAAGGCCCTCAAGCTCGGCGACAACGCACTCGCGGCGCTCGCCTCGCGCGGACTGGCCGAGATAATGCGCTTCGGCGCGAAGCTCGGCGCCTCTCCGCTCACGCTTTCCGGGCTCGCCGGCGTCGGCGACCTCATGGTCACCTGTTACAGCATGCATTCGCGCAACTTCCGCCTGGGACTCGCCGTCGGCAGCGGCATGAGCATGGAGGAGGCCGTCGCCGAGCTTGGACAGGTCGCCGAGGGCGCATACACGGTGCGCGCCGTCATCGAGAACAGTAAAAAATTCAACGTCGAGATGCCGCTCGCCGATGCCGTCTACCGCGTCCTTTATAAAAACGAGGACCCCAAAGCGCTGCTGAAAGAGCTGTTTGCGAGGCCGGTAAAGTCGGAGATGAGATAAGAGGGCGCGCGTAAAGCCCGCCCCCTTTTTGGGACAACTATTAACGCGTAACCGGACAGGCGCT
The DNA here is from genome assembly GCF_000585335.1 of Cloacibacillus evryensis DSM 19522. Classification (NCBI taxonomy): domain Bacteria; kingdom Thermotogati; phylum Synergistota; class Synergistia; order Synergistales; family Synergistaceae; genus Cloacibacillus; species Cloacibacillus evryensis. The sequence continues at coordinate 1,168,889 of NZ_KK073872.1, read as the reverse complement.
GGCTCCGCCCCTCCCAGAGGGCTGCCGGCGGCACGCCGGTCGGGGACGCGGCGGTAAGCCGTAAACAGGCGGATGATACGGATCATCCGCCTGTTCGCCGTTTACGAAGCGGCCTCCGCCCGCCCGGCGCGAGATGGGTTCAGCGCCTTTGCCTTCCGTCTCGCGGCTGACGCTATCGCCGCCGTCGCCGCCTGCGATGCGGGCGTGGCCAGCCATACGCCGGTCAGGCCGAAAAAACGCGGCATGAGCAGCAGGAATGCCAGGAGAAAGAGCGGCTCGGCATAAACGAGGATATATGACAGCCGGCTCTCCTCCGTCGCGTAAAAACTCGCGGCGGTGATGCGCGTAAAGGCCAGGAAGGAGACGCCCGCGAGGAAAAGCGGCAGTACCCGGGCCACGCTGCGCCCCACCGCCTCCGAAGCCCCGAAGAGCTCCCCGACGCCGCCGCGCGCCAGATACAGGGCGCAGATGGAGAGCAGGCTCAGCGCCCCCGCCGTCATATAGGCCAGTAAACAGACGCGCCGCATGTCGGCCCGCCGCCCGCTGCCGTAATAGCGGCTGATAAGCGGCTGGCAGCCGTCGCCCACGCCCTGCAGCAGCAGATAGACGATAGTGACGATGTAGCCCACGCAGGCGTAGCATGCTACCGCGCCCTCTCCGCCGTAGAGAACGGAAAAGCGGTTCATGAGCATCATCCCTATCATCGGAGAGAAGGTGATCCCAAAGGGAGAGATCGCTATCTTCAATATCACGGAGAATAAGCGGAGGACCATCCGCACGGGCGGCCGCGAAGGCGGGTAACGCTTGACGGCGAAATAGAACGCCGCGCAAAGCGCCGTCGCCGCCTGCCCTATCACCGTGGCCACCGCCGCCCCCGCCATACCCCAGCCGAATACCATGATAAACAGCCAGTCGAGGATTATGTTGGCGATGAAACCCGCTGACATCGCGAACATCGCGTAAAGAGAACCGCCCATGTTCCTTATCAGCGGCACGAGCCCAGTCCCAAAGACCTGGAAGAGGGCTCCTGCGGCGATGAATATCAGATATTCCCTGCCGAGCGGGAGTGTCGCCCCCCGCGCGCCCAGCGTCTTCAACAGCGGCCCGGCGGAGACAAAAAACAGGACGGAGAGCAGCGCGCCGCAGAGCGCGAGCAGGATCAGCGTGGCGCTGAAATAATGCCGCGCCGTTTTCTCGTCGCCCTGCGCGGCGCAGATGGCAAAGCGTATCGCGCCCCCCATGCCGATGCCGGTCCCCGCCGCCTGTAAAAGCGCGGTGACGGGAAAGGCAAAGTTGATCGCCGCCAGCCCCGCGTCGCCGATGCTGTTGCCGACGAAAAAGCCGTCTACCACGGCGTAGACCCCCGAGAGGGCGAAAGCCGCGAGAGAGGGCAGCACGCAGGAGAAAAATTCTCTCGAATTCTTCATCAGAGCTCTGGCGACCCTTCGCGGAAATACTTTACAAACAGGGCCATGCCTTCGATGAGGCCGCGCCTCCCCTCTTCGCCCATCTTTTCCATTACGAACCGCTCCAGCCGCGAAAGTTCGGGAATGAGCGAGCCCGCCAGATCATCCCCCGCGGGCGTCAACCGTACCAGCTTATTCCTGCGGTCGGATTCGAGAGTGGAAAACTCGATCAGCCCGCGCCTTTCAAAATCCTTCAAGATCGAGTTGACCGTCTGCTTCGGAAAGAGCCATTTGTCGCAGATCATCTTCTGCGTACAGCCGCCGCGCTCATAATAGAGCGAATGGAGCACCAGCACGGCGCTGTCGCTGATCCCGCGCGCCTTTGACCATTCGTCGTATACGAGGGCCATGTCGCGCCATAATGAGTAAAAACGCCTCAGCTCCACATCGGGGATACTGCCGTACATCATTCACATCTCCCTTTTTAGTCCTGCTTCGGACCATTGGGCCAGTATAGTACGGATTCAGACTTTTTGCAAGAAATTTTGTGAGAGTTTTTACGCGAAAGGCACGCGGCCCGCGCGGCGGCCTTACCTCCGCCCCCGGCTAACGTCCGCCGCGCAGCGTCGCCCGGAAACACGGATAATATATAATGCAGCCGGGCTGCACAACGCGCGGCGCGCCTCCGCGTTTCTCCGCTTACGACGCCGCGGTTTTTCAGCGACGGCCAAAGAGAGCGGACTAAAACCGGCGCGGCCACCTTATCATGAGGCGGTCCGGAGCGCTAAAAACATCGCAGGGACCGCCTCCCGTCATCTGCTCTTTTCAGCGGCCCTGCATATCCTTTTCCACCTCTGTCAGGAAGGCCCCTATTCCCTCGTGTACGACGATGTCGGCGATCCCGTCGAGCGGCGTGGGGTCGCGGTTGACGATCGCGAGGCGGGCCCCCCTGCTCTTCGCCTGCCTGGGAAAGTAGTTCGCGGGCGAGACGACGAGCGAGGAACCGAGGACGATGAATGTCCTGCACCCGTCGCTGAGCTCGTCGGCCGCCTCAAGCGGCCGCTGCGGCAGCATCTCGCCGAAGAGGACGACGCTTGGCCGCAGGCGTCCTCCGCAGCGGGCGCAGGGTTTGCCGGCGAGGAAGTCCGCCGTCGAGCCCTCGCCGCCGCAGCTGTGGCAGCGCACCGGCTCCAGGCTACCGTGAAGCTCCCATACGTTGACGGAACCGGCTTTTTGGTGCAGGCGGTCGACGTTCTGGGTTATCACGCCGTCAACATAGCCCTCTTTTTCCCATTTGGCGATTATTTTGTGGCCGATATTAGGCTGGATCTCCTCCGGCACATAGAGGCGCGCCTTGTAAAACTCAAGGAATTCCTCATAATTATCCTCCAGCGCGCCGACCGAAGCCAGCCTGGTCGGATCGGCGTGAGCCCATATCCCGTCCCTGGAACGGAAATCCTGCAATCCGGACTCCGTGCTCAGCCCGGCCCCGCTGAATATGGTGACGCCGCCCTCCTTAACGAGCCGCGCCAGCCTTTTGGCATCTTCTTCAACGCTCATTTCGCAACCCCTCCATCTGCTCTTTTATTTCCGCAAAACGGGGAACGCTCTTCCCGTCGACGACCACGTTCTCAAAAAACATCCTTTTCGGGCGCACCCAGAGGCCGCTGTCGTTATAAAGCGGACGGTAAAGGACGAGTTCCTCCTCCGTCTCCGAATGGCGCGCCGTGCCAAGGTATTCATACTCGCCGCCCTTGTAATGGCGGAAGCGCCTTTTCTTCCCGCCCCCGGCCGCGGCGATCATCCCTCTCACGGCGGCTATGGGCTCGCCGCTTTCCGCGGCGATACGCCTAACGTCCTCGTATTCCGGCATCTCCTTGATCACTTCGCCGCCCAGCAGCCCCTTCTTCATCCGCACTTCGCCAAATTCGGTCGCGACCGTATCCGTCGCGCGCGCCAGCGTTACGCGGGAGCTTTTGCTCATGCGCACGCCCAGCGTAGTGGTATGGCGCAGCACCGCCTCGGCAAGCCGCTCCTCGTCGCCGGGGCGGGCCAGCAGCGACAGTTTGACCGCCGGACGGTTTTTTTTCATCTGTATATGCTCGAACCAGACGTCGAGCGCCCCCGCGCCAAGCAGGATATCCATCGCCGCGCCGAGATCCTCGCCGGTCATATCGTCAATGTTAGCGCTGATCTCGAACACTTCGCCGCCTATCTTACCGCCATCCATAACCGATCACCTCTTTAAATCCGCCTCTCCTTATTTTATAACAAAACTCCGTTTGCGGCCCATGGCGTCGAAGCGCGCGGATGTTTTCACCGTGCCGTTACCCCGCAAAAAGCTCGCCTACGCTCCCCATTTGGGAGGTCGTTTACCGGACTTTATGTATCCTATCCGGCCCCCGTACAGATTTATGCTGAAAAATTCATATATAAATTTTTAAAAAGAGGATTTTGTTATAAAATAACATGACGGTAAATATATAAATCCAAGGGGTGCAATCTATAATGAGAAAGTTTCTTGTATTATTAACGGCATTTGCGGCGGCGGTATTTTCCCTCTGCCCCGCCTCCTATGCGGATGTTACGCTTAAAGCCGAATCTCTCGTATTCGACGGGGCTAACGACGATCTCATGGGAGCCGGTACGGCGACGCCGGACGGAACGCCGGACGCGGTATTCACACTTACGATGACGGGCGCTCAGGCGATCAGGGAGATATCTCTCAAGAACGAAACGACCGGCGTCACGTGGAGCACTTCCAACATGAAGAACCTGCTTCTCGTAAAGAATTCCAAGGGCGAGCTCCTGAATAAAACGGGACGGATGACGATAACCCCCGTGATCCTCGCCGCTCAGTTCACGCTGATGATCAACGACGCGGCCGGAGCGATACCGAAGGATTCCACCTTCATCGCCAACGTGACGCTCATAGACAAGGCTGAAACCAGCGCCTCGACGACGGTAAAGGCGGTGGCGGCGAAGGCCGGGGACAAGAAGGGCGAGGATAAAAAGACGGACGACGCGAAGAAGGGACCGGCAAAGGACGAGATAGTCCTCTTTGAAAGCCGCGGCGTCTCGGAACAGGATTTCGCGGGGGAGAAGAAGTCGGTCGGCACGAACGGCAGGAACGACTACCGTTTCGACGCGCACTTCAAACTCTCAACGGGCATACAGGTGAAGGGCGTCAAAATCACCGCCGAGAACGGCTCGCAGAAAGCCGAGTGGGACACGGTGCCGGGCAGCAAAGCGCCTCTCGCCGTTGTCATCGACGAGTCAAACAACATCCTCAACAAGACGGACGGCAGCCTCTCCTTTGGCGGAGACGTCCGCTGCATGCTGTTCTTGGACGATAAGCAGGGCATCCTCGAAAAACCCAAGACGTCGGCCAAGATATTGGTGACGCTTTCAGACGGCAGGATGCTTGAGCTGAAAGCGACCGAGGGCAAAAAAGCCGTCGCCAAAGACACCGTATCGGTGGAGTACAACGGCGCCAGCAAATATGATTTTGTGGGGCAGAGCAAGAAGTTCGAGTCCAATATGACCCCCGACAGCTTCGTCAAAATAGCGATCAACGCCAAAGGCAGGATAACCGGCGTGCGCGTGACCAACCTTAAAAACGGACAATTGTGGGACACCATACAGGGCAATGACAAATCCTATCTCGCGGCGGTACTGACGCCGGATGGAAAGAGGCTGAACAAGGCGAACGGGTCCGTGGCGATCGACGTCGACGGCACCGAAGAATTACATATCGCCTTTGACGAGGAAAAAGACCAAAATACGGGGCCTTACCGCGTCACGATCGTCTTTGAGGACGGCCGTCTGATGGAGGGCGCCACAAAAGCTGCGGCGGGCAAAGACAAGAACGAGAGCGCCGTTACAAAGGCCGACCGCTCGGTGACATTCGTCTCAAAGAAGCCCGAGAGCGTCGCCGTGGACCTCGTCGGCAAGAATAAGAAGAAGGGCGCGAACGGAGCCAAGGATATGGCGCTGACGGTCAAGGCCGCCGGCAAGGGCGTCATCAAGGCGATGGTCCTCGCCGACAGCGGCGGCGCCGGCTGGGACACGCTGGCCGCCAACAACGGCAGGTGGCTCCTCGGCGTGCGGGAGGGCGGCAAGTTCCTCAACGCGGCCAACGGAACGGTCAAGCTCAACGTCAACGGCACAAAGACCTATCAGCTGCTGATGCAGAATAACGGCAAACTGAACGCCAAGAACGGCAAGCTGCTGCTCACGGTAACATGGGGCGACGGAGAGGTCACGGAGACGGAACTCAAGTGGTAACCGCCGTTTGATCCGAACCAGGCTGAATCCTATATAAGAACGAAGTCCGTGCGGGTCCATGCGCACGGACTTTTTATGCTGTAAATATTGGTAATTCCGGCCAAAACCGTAATGCCTTCCAAACGTTGAAGACGGCGCGGGCAAAAACCAGACCGGCCCGCGCCATCTTCGGTTTTTTTATATCCCCATCCGCTCTATTGAGCCAATCCGGCCTCGAAAGCCCTGATGTTCAGTTCAAGCAGCTTGGGGGGGACCGTCTCGGACAAGACGGCCTTCCAGTCCAGATCCTCAAGGCCCATCGCCTTCACAAGCGCGCCGAGCAGCACGACGTTCTGCGCCTTGATGTTGCCGAGCGATTCGGCGACCTTCCCGGCGTTGAAGCATTTCGTGTTCGGCACCTCCGCTTTGAGTTTGTCGGTGACGCCCTCCGGATACTCAGCCGCGCCGGTAAGCACGGGCAGCGAATATATCTCGAAATCGTTCACGACGAGAGTGCCGCCCTTTTTCAGGTAACGGAGCCAGCGCGCCGCCTCGACCTTTTCAAAGGCGACGAGCACGTCCGCCTCGCCCTCGGGCACGACGGGCGACGCCACCCTCGATCCATAGCGGACGTGCGTCGTGACGCTGCCGCCCCGCTGGCTCATGCCGTGTATCTCGGACATCTTGACGTCATATCCCTTGCGGACGAGTCCCTCGGAGAGTATCTTCGAGGCGAGGATCGTTCCCTGTCCGCCGACGCCGACGAGAAGGATGCTTTTGGTATCGTTGTTTTTCATGGCTATTCACCCTCCCTGGAGATAGCTTTTTTCGGGCATATCTGCATACAGACCGTGCAGCCGTTGCAGGAGGCGCGGTCGATGTAGACGCGGCCGCCGCGGAAGTTGAGCGCCGGGCAGCCCGCCTTGAGGCACAGTTTGCACTTGACGCACTTTTCCTCGTCCACGGCACACTTCATATTGGCGCGCTTTTTTATGACCTCTTTAATGAGCGCGCAGGGAGACGTGGTGATTATCACGAAGGGCTCGGAGGCGTCGTGTCCGGCTTTTATCGCCTCTTTCGTCGCCGTAAGGTCGTAAGGGTCGATGAGGCGGATGTTTTCCTCTTTGACACCGCAGGCCATGCAGAGCGCCTTGAGGTCGACCTGATGCGTCGGCTCGCCCATCAGCGTGCGGCCGGTGCCGGGGTTCTCCTGATGGCCGGTCATGGCGGTGATCCTGTTGTCGAGGATGTTGACGACGATCGGCGCCTTGTTGACGATGGCGTCGATAAGCCCCGTGATCCCCGAGTGGAAGAAGGTCGAGTCGCCGATGACGGCAAAGACCTTTTCATTCCTTCCCGCGCGCTCTACGGCCTTGCGGAAGCCGACGCCGGCGGAGACGCTGGCCCCCATGCAGATGACGGAATCCGTCACCGAGAGCGGCGGCACCATGCCGAGCGTGTAGCAGCCGATATCGCCGGTAACGACGATGTCCTTGTATTTGCCGACTTCGTAGAAGAAGCCGCGGTGCGTACAGCCGGCGCAGAGCACGGGAGGACGCGGCGGTATATTGGCGTCGATCGCGTAGCCTCCAGTTTCGGCCTCGCCGGGGAAGAAGGCGCGGCGGATCACCTCCGGCGTCAGCTCGTCGACCCAGGGGAGCTTTTCACGGCCCGTGCAGGCGACGCCGAGCGCCTTCACAAAATCTTCTATGTAGGGTTCGTTCTCCTCGATCACATAGAGCGTATCGACCGAGGCGGCGAAATCACGGATCTTTTTCTCCGGCAGCGGCCAGGTAAAGCCGAGCTTGAGATAGGAGGCCCCGTCGCCGAAGACCTCTTTCGCGTGGTTGTAGGAGATGCCGCTCGTGATGATGCCGGTCTTCCCCTCGCCGCGTTCGACGCGGTTCAGCGGCGTCGTCTCGGAGAATTCCTTCAGCGCGGCGATGCGTTTTTCCATAAGGTATTTGCGTTTTTTAGCGTGGGCCGGAGCCATCACATATTTCGCGCTGTTTTTTTCGTAGGGGCGTACAGCGACCTCGGCGCGTTCTCCCGGCTCAACGAGCGTCTTGCTGTGGCAGATACGCGTGCTGACGCGGAAGAGCACGGGAGTGTCGAAGTTTTCCGATATCGCAAAAGCCTCTTTTATAAAGTCGAGGCTCTCCTGGCTGTCGGAGGGCTCGATCATCGCGAGCTTCGCGTGCGAGGCGTAAAAGCGGTTATCCTGCTCGTTCTGCGAGCTGAAGAGCCCGGGGTCGTCCGCCGTGACGACGACAAGCCCGCCGCCCACTCCCGTGTAGGCGAGGGTGAAAAGCGGGTCCGCCGCCACGTTGAGCCCGACGTGCTTCATCGCCGCGAGAGCGCGCGCCCCCGCCATCGACGCTCCAGCCGCCACCTCAAGAGCGACCTTCTCATTCGTCGCCCACTCTGAATAGACATCCTTGTACCCGGAGAGGTTTTCCAGTATCTCCGTCGAAGGCGTGCCGGGGTAGGCGGCCGCCACGTGCAGTCCGGCCTCCCACGCGCCGCGGGCGATCGCCTCGTTGCCGGTCATGATCTTCTTCATCAAAAAGTTTCCCCCTTATTGAATAGCGCCGGCCTGCGCACCAGCCGCGGAACGGCGCCATTAACTCCTGCTGTTATAAAAAACCCGGCTCCGCCTGAGCGAAGCCGGGGCCGATATCTTAAAAGACCGTAAGCGATCAGTCTTTCTCGTGAGCCGAACGCTCGTCCTCAGCGTGAAGCATTATCCACTCCGCTCCGTCAAACTTCACCAACCCGCTTATTATATACATTACCGCCATGGCAAGAAAAGCCTTTTCTCTCAAAATAAAGAAGCAGAGGGCGATAAATGTCATGAGTCCGTAAAGTTTGGCGCGGCTGACATTCGATTTCTTGAGTTTCTTGGCGTTGCAGTACGGCACCGAGCTCACCATCAGCGCGCCGACGAAGCACATCGCCGACATCGCGACCAGCGGCGTTATCGGCAGGCGGGCGATGACGATAGAGGCCAGCGCGAGGCCGCCGGCAGGTATCGGAAGACCCTGGAACGGGCCGGCCGGCACGTGCGTGACGTTGAAGCGCGCGAGGCGCAGAACGCCGCAGAGCGCGAAAAAAGAGGCGGTCAGCGGTCCCCAGATGCCGCTCTCGACGCCGACGTAGGCGTTGTAGATGAGGAAAGCGGGGGCGACGCCGAAACTGATCGCGTCCGCGAGGCTGTCGAGCTCCTCGCCGAAAGCGCTGCTGCCGCCGAGGCTGCGCGCGACACGGCCGTCCATCACGTCGAAAAATACCGCGAAACAGATCAGAAGAGCAGCGGGGATAAAGCGTTCATGGGCGGTAAGTATCAGCGACGACACTCCGCAGAAGACGCTGCCGCTCGTTATCATATTCGGAATTATCGTTTTTATGGGGATATTCTTCACTCTTCTGTCTACTCTTCTCATTTTTTTAACACTCCTATTATACTGTGCCCCGCGAACACCTTGTCGCCGATCTTGACATTAGGCATAATTTCCGGGGGAAGGTATATGTCGACCTTCGACCCCATCTTTATCATACCATATCTGCCGCCGATTGGCACTATATCGTCCATGCGGACCCGCCGAACTATCCTTCTCGCGAGTATACCCGCAATCTGCACGAGCAGAAAGCGGCCGTGATCCGATTCCGCCCCTACGTATAAACGCTCATTTATCTCCGAGGCCTTCGGGGCGAAGGCGAACCATTTCTTGCCGGGGACGTATTTTATGTACTTTACCGTGCCGTCGGTCGGAAAACGGTTGACATGAACGCTGAAAGCATTCATGAATATGCCGATCTTTACCGCGCGCCCGACATATTCGTGTTCGGATTCCTCGATCTCGACGACCTTGCCGTCCGCCGGGCTGAGAAAGTCTCCGTCCGCGAGGGCGCGCTCGGGGGCGCGCTCGGGGTCGCGGAAGAACCAGACGACTATGCAGAGGGGAACGAAAAGGCAGGCGGATATCCAGGGAGAGATGAGCCCTCCCCCCGCCGTCATAAAGATGAGCGCCGCTATCGTCGGATAACCGTCGCGGGCAAGCTTCATCCGCTATTCCTCGTCGTCGTCTTTGCGGACGATGCTGATATCCGCCACAGTATCGCCCTCGTCGAGCGTTACGATCATGTATCCGGTGGCCGTGCGGGAGAGCGTCGATATCTCTTGAGCGCCGATGCGCACCATGCGCCCCTTGCTGCTGATCACGATGATCTCCTCGTCGTCCTGGACGCCCCAGGCGCCGACGAGGTCGCCGGTCTTTTCCGAAAGCTTCATCGCGCGCACGCCGTAACCGGCGCGATGATGCTGGGTGAATTCGTCATACGAGGTGCGTTTGCCTATCCCGCGCTCGCTGATAAAAAGCACATGGCGGCCGTCGCTTACGACGTCGCAGCCGACCACGCTGTCACCGTCGTCAAGGCGGATGCCGCGCACGCCCTGCGCCTGACGGCCGAGCGGACGGAACTCCTCTTCGTTGACGCGCAGCGTCTGCCCCAGCGCCGTGGTGAGCAGCAGGTCGTCCGTGCCGCTCGTGAAGCGTACACGCGAAATGTCGTCGCCCTCGGAGATGCCAAGCACGCGGCGGCCGGCCCTGGTCAGGCCGTCAAGCTCCTCTACGGGCAGTCTCTTCGCCGTTCCCTGCTTCGTGACGAAGAAGATGAATTTCGTCCCGCCGAGCAGGCTGTCCTTTATCGCGACGACCTTCTCCTCTTTTTCAAGGGTGATTATCGTTCCCACAAGCTTTCCCTTGCCCGTCTTAGGCTCCGGCAGCGAGAAGCCGCGCACGCCGAAGACGCGCCCCTTGTTCGTGAAGAGGTAGAGCGTCCTGTGCGTCGTGGTGGTGGCGATTATCGCTATTTCGTCCTCGGCCTTCGTCGCGACCCCCTTGACGCCCTTGCCGCCGCGCTGCTGCACCCGGTAGTCCTGCAGCGGCATACGGCGGATGTATCCGTCGCGGGAGAGGGCGACGACGATATCCTCTTCGGGGATCAGGTCTTCGTCCGCGACCTCGCCGACCGCGTTTTCAATGTCGGTGCGGCGCTTGTCGCTGTAGTTCCTTCTTATCTCCATCAGTTCGTCTTTGACGACGGAGTCAAGGATCAGCTGGCTTGAGAGGATGCTGTCGTAACGCTCTATGTCCATCAGCAGCTGGGCCAGCTCCGTATCGAGCTTCTCGCGCTCCAGCCCGGTCAGGCGCTGGAGGCGCATGTCAAGTATCGCCTGCGCCTGGATCTCGGTGAAGCCAAGCTCCTCGATGAGGTTGTTCCTCGCCGTCGCCGCGGTGTCCGAACTTCTGATAATGTGGATGACCTGGTCGATGACGTCCAGGGCGCGGAGCAGGCCTTCGACGATGTGGCGGCGGTCCTCCGCCTTGCGGAGGCGGAACTCGGTGCGCCGGCGCACTACCTCGCGGCGGTGATCGAGGAATATCTGCACCAGCTCTTTGAGCGGCAGCTCCCTCGTCTCTCCGTTGACAATGGCGAGGTTTATCACCCCGAAGGTGCTCTGCAGCTGTGTGCGCGTGTAGAGCTGGCGCAGCACGAGGTTCGGATCGGCGTCGCGCTGGAGCTCCACGACGATGCGCATACCGTTGCGGTCAGACTCGTCCCTGAGGTCGGAGATGCCGTCGATAAGGCCGCTCTGCACACCCTTCGCGATCGTCTCTATGAAATTGGTCTTGTTGACCATGTATGGTATCTCGGTAATGATGATCGAACGTTTTCCCTTGCGGCCATCCTCGATGTCTACGCGCCCGCGGACGACGAGCTTTCCGCGTCCCGTGCGGTAGGCGTCGATTATCCCCTCGCGTCCGAGAATTATGCCGCCAGTCGGAAAATCCGGCCCTGGCATAAGCCCCATAAGCTCGCCAAGCTCGACCTCGGGATTGTCGAGGATCGCGCAGCAGACATCCACCGCCTCGCCGAGGTTGTGCGGCGGCATATTGGTCGCCATGCCGACGGCGATGCCGGTGCTGCCGTTTACCAGCAGATTTGGAACGCGCGAGGGCAGGACGAGAGGCTCTTCGAGCGATTCGTCAAAGTTCGGCCCCCAGTCGACCGTCTCCTCATTGATGTCGGTCAGCATCTCCTCGCCGAGGGCGTGGAGGCGCGCCTCCGTGTAACGCATCGCCGCGGGGGGATCGCCGTCTATCGAGCCAAAGTTTCCCTGACCTTCGACGAGCTGGTAACGCATGCTGAAATCCTGCGAGAGGCGGGCCATCGTATCGTATATCGCCGCGTCGCCGTGCGGGTGGTACTTACCCATCGTTTCGCCGACGATACGCGCCGATTTCTTGAAGGCCTGGTTATGACGCACGCCAAGCTCCATCATCGCGAAAAGTATCCTTCTCTGCACGGGTTTCAGTCCGTCGCGCGCGTCGGGAAGGGCGCGCCCCACGATGACGCTCATCGCGTAATTAAGATAACTTTGCTTTATCTCTTCTTCCAGCGGCAGAGGTATAACCTTATTGATTTCAAATAGGTTGCTCTGCTTTGAGTTGTGATCCATATATATACCTCCGAGGCGCTCTGTGTGAAAGCGTTGATTATGCCTGAATACAGTGAGCTTTACATCACTGATGATAAAAATTTATTCAACAATAAAGCGGCGATACTCGCCGCTTCTAATTCAGCTTATATATTTTACCATAAGACAGGGTTTAATGTAAGAAAAAATCAGAAACAGTCTAATCTTGCCCGGCAGCCGCAGCCCTAGACCGCGGGGGGCGGGGTCTGCTGTTTGATGGGATCGATGGGACGCGATACCACCGGGGACGAGAGGACGATCGCCGTCGTCGTCATGCCGCAGCTGCCCATCTGGCTGATGACCTCTTCCAGGTGTCCGACCGATGAAACGACGACTTTAAGGATAACTCCGTCGCTCCCCGTGAGGTGATGGCATTCAAGCACCTCCGGGATGGCCTTCGCCAACTCGTCGGCCTGGGCGAGGAACGATACCGGAATGGAGAGACGGATAAACGCCATTATCGGATAGCCCACACGCGACTGATCGACCACCGCGCGATAGCCGAGGATGATGCCGGCCTCCTCCATACGCCGCACACGTTCCGCGACCGCAGGTGAAGAGAGGCCTACCCTTCTGCCAAGTTCGTTAAAAGATATTCTGCCGTCTTCCTGAAGTATTCTCAGGATCTGTCTTCCAATATCATCAAGCAGCTTACTGCTCAACATCGGCAATTCCCCCTACCCTCTTATTAAAAATAGCTTTTTTAGCTATACCCATAAATATATTAAACTACTTTCTACAAAAAGGAAATAGGAAGAATGAATTTTTATCGTTATTTTAAGTATACTCTTCCGGCCTTTGCTTTTGATTTGCCGCCCCGGCCACAAGCCGGGGCCCGGCGTGACGGTAGGGGATACGCAAGACGCCGGGTCAAGCCCGGCGTCGTTTGGTTCCGTTTTGTATTGTGAGTTGTTTCCGGCGTTCCCGCGCGCCTCAGCGGCTGTTCAGCCCCGCCGCCACGGCCCAGGCGGCGGCTATCGAGTGCAGACAGGGCGTTCCCGCGGAGCAGGCCTGCTTCCTTATCATCGCGCCGTCCGCCATGTGGCGCTCGTTGCCGCCGGGAATATTCAGCACGAGGTCCCACTCGCCGCCGCGTAGGCGGCGCACAAGCTCCGCGCGCTCGACGCGGTTCACCTCGATGCCCCACTTTTTCAGGTAGGCCGCGGTACCCTCCGTCGCGTCTATCTCCCAGCCGAGCATCTTGTACTGCGAGGCGACGGGCATAGCCTCCGCCTTCTCGCTGTCCGCGATGCTCATCAGTATGCGTCCAGTCGCCGGCGGCAGCCAGCCGGAGCCCTTAAGTCCGTCCATTATCGCGTCGGCAAGGTTGTCCGCGACGCCCAGGCTCTCGCCGGTGGACATCATCCTCGGCCCGAGCTTGGGGTCCAGCCCGGGGAGTTTATCGTTGGAGAATACCGGCACCTTGACGCTCCACTGCCCCGTCTCGGGATAGAGCCCCGTGCCGTACGGCATATCGCGTAGCCTCTCGCCCAGAGCGATGCCCACCGCCATGTCGATGACAGGGAGTTTCGATATCTTGCTGACGATCGGCACGGTGCGGCTCGCGCGCGGATTGGCCTCTATGATCCAGAAGACGCCGCCGCGCAGCACGAACTGGATATTCAGAAGCCCGTGAACGTCGAGCTCCTTCGATATCACCTTGACAAAGTCCAGCACCTGCCCCTGCTGCTCCTTTGTAAGCGAATAGCTGGGGAAAACGGCGATCGAATCGCCCGAATGTATCCCCGAGGGGTCTATGTGCTCGAATATCCCGGGGATGAGGACATCTTCGCCGTCGCAGACGGCGTCGCATTCAAATTCGCGCCCCGCGAGGAACTGATCCACCATCACCTTTTGTCCGGGGACCGCCTCGAAGGCCTCCCGCAGGACCTCGACCAGTGCCTGTTCGCCGTAGACGACCTTCATCGCGACGCCGCCGATGACGAAGCTCGGACGCACCATCAGCGGATAGCCGAGCCGGCGTCCGACCTCCTTCGCCTCCTCGACGGAGGCGACGTCGACTCCCTCCGGCTCGGGCACGCCTATTTTGGTGAGCAGCCGCGAAAATTTTCCGCGGTCCTCGGCCGCGTCTATCACCTCGGCCCCGGGGCCGAAGAGTTTTATCCCCTCCTGCGCGAGATCGAGGCCGAGGCGCAGGGAGGTCTGCCCGCCGAAGCAGGCAAAGACTCCCGCCGCCTCCTCGCGTTTCAGCACCGGCAGCGCGTCGTCCACGGTCAGAGGTTCGAGGTAGAGGGCGTCCGATATGTCATGGTCGGTGCTCACCGTCTCGGGGTTCACGTTCATCATGATCGCGCGGATGCCGCGGCGGCGCAGCGCCTCGACCGCCTTGACGCAGCAGTAGTCAAATTCTACCCCCTGCGCGATCCGTATCGCGCCGGAGCCGATGACGGCGATGCCGCCGCTGTGGCGCTCGTAGGGGTCGTCCTTCACGCCGGCCACGCCGTAGTAATAGCCGGAGCCTGACGGGAACTCGCCGGCGCAGCCGTCGACCTCGCGGTAACCGGTGGAATAGTCTTCTTCCTCAAGCCTCCGCAGCACCTCTTCTCTGGATATGTCGGCGGCGAGCGCTATCTGGCCGGCGGAGAAGCCCTTTTTCGCGGCGCTGACGATATTGCCGTTCACCGCGCCGTCCTCTTCAAGATACTTTTCCGCCAGCTGTATCGCGTTGAGCTGCTCGATAAAATATCTGCGGATGTGCGTCCTGCGGGCCATCTCCTCCACCGTCGCCGAACTGCGGCGCAGCAGCTCCGTAATCGCCTCGAGACGCAGGTTCGTCGGCGTGTTGACCTGCTCCCAAAGGCGGCGCGTCTCCCACGCGCGCAGTTTGCGGTCCGGCAGGGTCCTGCCCCGCGCGAGCGAGCGGTAGGCTTTGACCAGCCCCTGCGCGAAATTCGCGGCGAGGGCGAGCACTTCGCCGGTGGCCTTCATGCGCGGCCCCAGCGACGGGTCCGCCTGCGGGAAGGTGTCGAAGGGCCAGGAGGGCACCTTGACCGCCACATAGTCGAGCGCCGGTTCCGAGAGGGCGCTGCCTGCGCCCGTCACGGGGTTGGCCATCTCCGTGAGGTTGAGGCCGAGGGCGATCTTTGCCGCCATGCGGGCGATCGGGTACCCCGTCGCTTTGCTCGCCAGCGCGCTGGAGCGGCTGGCGCGCGGGTTGACCTCGATGACATAATATTCGCCGCCGTCGGGGGCGAGGGCGAATTGCACGTTGCAGGCGCCGCGGATGTCAAGCACGTCGACTATTCTGAGCGCCGCCGTGCGGATCATCTGCCATTCTTTATCGGTGAGGGTGAGCACAGGCGAGACGACGATAGAGTCTCCCGTGTGGACGCCCATCGGGTCGATATTCTCCATGCTGCAGACCGCGAGGGAGTTCCCCGCGTTGTCGCGTACGACCTCGACCTCGATCTCGTGCCATCCCTCGAGATAACGCTCGATGAGGGCCCGTCCCACCGGCGAGGCGGTAAGCGCGTCCTCCGTCTGCACCACAAAACTTTCAATATCGCGCACCACCGAATTGCCGGAGCCGCCGAGCGTGAAATCGGGGCGCAGTATCAGCGGCAGCGGCGTGCGCAGCGCAAATTCCTGCGCCTCGGCGACCGAGGAGATGCCGCGGCTCGCGATGATCGGCTGATTGGCTTCGATCATCGCCCTGCGGAAAGGCTCGCGCGCCTCCGCGCGTTCGATCGCCTCCGGCTGCGTGCCAAGGACGCGGCATTTATAGCGCCGCCACATGCCGAGCTTTTCGCATTCCATACAGAGGTTGAGGCCCGTCTGGCCGCCTAGCGTCGCGACGACGCCGTCGGGACGGTGCTCGCGGAGGATGTTCTCCACCACGTAGGGAAGGAGCGGCCGGATGTAGACGAAGTCGGCAACGGAATTATCCGTCTGTATCGTCGCGGGGTTGCTGTTGAGCAGTATTACGCTGCAGCCCTCTTCCTTGAGGGCGCGGCAGGCCTGCGTGCCCGCATAGTCGAACTCCGCGGCCTGGCCGATCTTTATCGGCCCGGAACCAAGAACAAGAACCTTTTTTATCGTCGTATCTCTCATCAGCGTTCACCTATCTCCCTTTAGCGGCCCGCATACGGGTTATGAAGTTGTCGAAAATGTAGGAGGCGTCCTCCGGGCCGGGCGAGGCCTCGGGATGAAACTGCACGGAGAGCGCGTCGAAACGCTTGTGGCGCAGCCCCTCGACCGTGCCGTCCCCCAGGTGGCTGTAGGCCACCTCAAGGTCCGTCCCCGCAAGCGTATCGCCGTCCACGGCGTACTGATGGTTCTGGCTGGTGAGGATACCGCGCCCCGTGGAACATTCGAGCACGGGCTGGTTTGCCCCGCGATGGCCGAAGGGGAGTTTTTTTGTCTTCGCCCCGCAGGAGCGCGCGAGAAGCTGATTGCCGAGGCATACTCCAAGCAGCGGCCTGCCGCAGGGAAGCATCCCGGCGATCTCGCCCGCCTCGAAATCTAGCACGGAGGGGTCTCCCGGCCCGTTGCTCAGCAATATCCCGTCGGCGCCGGAGGCCAGCACCTCGGAAGCGCGCGTGTTATGCGGGAAACGTATCACGCGGCAGCCGCGGCGCACCATGCCGCGAATAATATTTTCTTTGACGCCGTAGTCCATCAGCGCGACGGTCAGTTCCCCGCCGCCGTATGTCTCCATTTCGCGGCAGGAGACCTCGGAAACCAGCGTATCCGGCAGCTCTTCCAGCCCCGGAACATGCGGTTCGAGGTCGATGCGGCCCATCATCGAACCGCATTCGCGTATCTTTAATATCAGTTGGCGCGTGTCTATATCGGAGATAAGCGGGCGTCCGTTTTCCGCCATCCAGGAGGTCAGGCTTTCAAAACGTCCCTCCTCCGTCTCGTCAAGGCCGGTCATAAGAGCCGCGCGCACCCACACGCGCCGCCCCTCAAGATTTTCTTTATCCACTCCGTAGATGCCGATGGGCGGAAATGCGAAGATGACGATCTGTCCGTTGTAAGAGGGGTCCGTCAAAGTCTGCGGATAACCGCAGGAGGCCGTGGTAAAGACGACTTCTCCCTCCACGGGTGCCTCGATATGCCCCCTTCCGGGCCATACCGAGCCGTCGCTCAGCGTCAAGTAAACTCTGTTCTTCATAAGATCGCGCACTCCTTCACTTTTCTATAAACAAAATGAACATGAATATATGTTTTGTTTATTTATTGATTTTACCAATCGTTCAAAGTTCCAGAGTATTATAGCCCTTAAACATAATTCGTCAAGCCCTCTTCGATATATTTTTACCGGTGACAATGGACATTCAATCGGTTGCACAAAAATTATGACGAATAATAGGGCGGCGGCGGCGGTAAAAGGGGATAAAATATGATAGGCAAGAAGGGAAGGGTATCGCAAAAAATGAAGTACAGCTTCGGTCCGGTTATAAACGACAGCTCGCGCACGCTGATACTGGGTTCGCTGCCGGGAGAAAAATCGCTGGCGATGAGCAGCTACTACGCGCATCCGCAAAACCATTTCTGGAAGATACTTTACCGTGTATTCGGAGAGACGATGCCGGACTCCTTTCAGGAACGCTACGATTTTATCCTGCGCCGCCGCCTCGCGTTATGGGATACGATAAAATGCGCGCGCCGCGCCGGCAGTCTCGACGGAAAAATCAGAGACGAGGAGCCGAACGACGTCCCCTCGCTGCTCGCGCTTCATCCCAACATTTCTCTGATCCTCTTCAACGGCGCCTGCGCGTTTGCAAAATACAAAAAATATTTCGGCGAACCGGCCCGCCACTACCGCCGAATGCTCTCCACCAGCCCGGCCTGCGCCGGAAGGAACGACGAGCGCTACCGGATGTGGGAGGAGGCGCTGCGGCAGGGAACCGGCCGCTGACGCCGCGGCGATGTTTTTCACGGACGGCCCTTATCCCGCCGCCGTCCGCCCCGCGTGAGCCGCCTCGCCGGATATGCCCCTGTACGAAGAAAACAGCGGGGCGCTTACGCCATAAAAAATGCCGGAGCGATGCTCCGGCATTTTTTTAGCTCTCTAAGATCAGGATTACTTCTTGAATACGGCCTGGGCGGCTTTGCGGGATATATCGATGCCGAGCTGCAGGTCTTCGAGGGGAACGTTGAGCGCCGGACGGAAGCGGACGGTGTTGCTGCCGCAGCCAAGGATGAGCATGTTGTTTTTGTGGCACTCTTTGAGGAACTTGTCGCGGAGTTCCGGGCAGCAGATGTCGTAGGCGCACATAAGCCCCTTGCCGCGGACGTTGCGGATGTATCCGGGGAATTCGGACTCGAGCTCTTTGAGTCCGGCGTAGAGCGCGGGGCCGGCGACGTTGCTGACGTAGTCAAGGACTTTTTCGTCGCGGTAGATCTCAAGGTATTTCTGAGCGCGGACCATGTCAACGACGGTGCCGCCCCAGGTCGAGTTGATGCGGCTCGATACCTTGAAGCAGTTGTCTTTCACTTCGTCGACGCGCGGGCCGGCGATGAGTCCGCAGATCTGCGCCTTTTTGCCGAAGGAGAAGAGGTCCGGCTTGACGGGCGCATGATGTTCCCAGGCCCACATTTTGCCGGTGATGCCCATGCCGCACTGTACTTCGTCGAAGATGAGCAGCATTTCGTTTTCGTCGCAGATCTGGCGCAGCTTCTGGAAGAACTCGGTGCGGAAGTGGTTGTCTCCGCCCTCGCCCTGTATCGTTTCGATGATGACCGCCGCGACTCCGTCGGGATCGTCCATCAGCACCTGTTTGATCTGCTTGATGGCCTGGGCCTCGAGCCACTCGACCTCTCCGATATGGTCTTCAAGCGGGAAGGAGATCTTCGGGTTGATGATGCGCGGCCAGTCGGTGAACTTGGCGAAGCGCTGGTGCTTGTTCGGGTCGTTGGTGTTCGTGACGGAAAGGGTATAGCCGCTGCGGCCGTGGAAGGCTTCGTTGAAGTGCATGATCTTCGTGCCCTTGCGTCCGTTGTAGGCTTCGCCGGGGGTGACTTTGCCCTTCTGCAGGAGCTTCTGGACTTTCCAGTCCATCGCTACCTTGAATGTATTTTCGACCGCGAGCGTGCCGTAGTCGATAAAGAACACGTGGTTGTAGCCTTCGGGGACGGCAACTTCACCGAAAGTTTTGATGAATTCAGCCATTTCCTGCGTATAGATGTCCGAGTTGGCAACCTTGTTGATGGCTGCGCGGAATATCTTCTCTTTGAATTCGGGATTGTCGAGTTTCGGGTGATTCATCCCGAAGGGGGACGACGCGAAGAATGTGTAGAAGTCCAGCCACTTGGCCCCTGACGCGGAGTCTACGATATGGCTTCCCTTTGACTGTTCCATATCGATGACGATATCGAACCCGTCACGAAGAAGGAGCTTTTCAATCGTTGAGAATACATCTTTCGGCGCTACTGAGCAATTTGACGGCATGTGAACAACCTCCTCGGTTTTTGTACTTCTTAGGAATATGAGTTCATTTTACATATTACCAACTTATATAAGTTTACAATCGCAGGGGAATAAAATCAAGTTTGAATTTCCAGAATACAAGGGACAATTAAGGTCTTTTTTCTCGCGCCTTAAAATATAATATCCAAAATTATCTAACAACGAGCCTTTATTTTTTGTATTAATATCTACAATATTTCCGCAGATGGCAAATTTAAGAATTTTTTGATTATTTCCGGAGAATAATATTTTCCGTTGTTCATGCCTGGACATCTATTAGCGTAAAAATTCCAAACTTTTTTATCTTTTAATATTGAGGGCCAGAAGGGGAATAAGCGGCATTGGAGCGGGCGTACTTTGTAAATCTTACAGCGCCGCGAGTTTCGTTCAAGAAAAATGCAGTCATAATTTTCCATCTCTTTTATACTGCATCTTCCCTCGCGGCGCGTCAGATATTCTTTTCGCAGGGCGATCTCGTCTATCCCAAGCTCGCCGGCGATCCGCGCGCGCTCGGCGGGCGTCACCCAAATGGAGCCGGGCTCTCCGCCGCAGCAGCGGCCGCAGGCGGTACACTCAAAGCGGACGCCGTCGCGCTCCCACCAGTAATGCATGGGGTTATCTGCCTTTGAAACCTTTCTTCGTCGCGAGGTAGACCGCGCCGGTCTCCTTGAGTTTGTCGAGCGACTCCAGGGCGATGCCGGTGCCCAGCGCGACACATTCGCCGGCCGATTCGGCGACCACGGCGTTTATCTCCGTCTCTTCCATGATCAGCTCGGCGAGGCCGCGCAGGTAAGCGCCTCCGCCCGTAAGGATTATCCCGCGGTCCATTACGTCCGCGGAGAGCTCGGGAGGCGTCTTTTCAAGGACGCGCTTTATCCCGGCGATGATGCTGCTCACCGGTTCGTCGATCGCTTTGGCGACGTCGACGCTGTTGACCGTGACCTGGCGCGGCAGTCCCTGGACAAGGTCGCGTCCGCGAATGTCCATTATCTTGTCGGGAGACGCCTTCGTCGGATCGCAGGCGCCGATCTGTTTTTTCACGTCTTCCGCCGTCTGTTCGCCGATAGCCAGATTATACTGCTTGCGCATGTAGCGGACGATCGCCTCGTCAAACTTGTCGCCTCCGACCCGCAGCGATTCAAATACGACCAGACCGCCGAGGGAGACGATGGCGATATCCGTCGTGCCGCCGCCGATGTCGACGACCATGTTCCCGACCGCCTCGCCGACAGGCATATTGGCTCCGATCGCGGCGGCCATCGGCTCTTCTATCAGGTAAGCCTCTTTAGCACCCACCTCAAGCGCGGCCTCAAGCACGGCGCGGCGCTCCACGTCGGTAGCTCCCGCCGGCACGCCGATCATCAGGCGGTGGCGCACGATGCGCTCCATGCCGGAGGTGGTCTTTTTCAGGAATTCGCGGAGCATGACCTCCGTCATGGTGTAGTCCGCGATGACTCCGTCGCGCAGCGGGCGTATCGCCACCACGTTGCCCGGGGTCTTCCCGATCATTATTTTGGCGTCCTCGCCGACGGAAAGTATCTTTCCCGTGCTCTGGTCCATCGCTACGACCGACGGCTCGCGGAGGACGACCCCCTTGCCTTTAACGAATACCAGCACCGTGGCGGTGCCCAGATCTATACCTATATCTCTGTTCCACAAACCTGCCAGCCTCCCTATCTCTCTATACAGAGGTCTTCTTTTGCAACGTTCCTATATAACTCAAATAGTTATTTTACCATATAAGCGGCCATACAAAGAGGCTTTTATCACAGAGCGCGGAGCAAACGCATGAAAGCCATCCTGCCTGTCACCATAGTTTTTCGTCATACGATATCTGCCACAGGTAGAGGCCGCAGGCGGGAAAGGTGCGGCCGCCGTCGGATCTGGTGCTCCCGCGCGTATCGAGCAGCTCTTTTATCTGCCGTGGAGTTATCTGCCCGAGAGCCGCCATTTCCAGGTTTCCCAGTATTATCCGCACCATGTTGTGCAGGAAGCCGTTCCCTTTTATCCGCAGGATGACAAGCGGTCGCCTGTCGATCAGGCGTATTTGGGTGATCTCTCTGACGGTGCTGTGTTCGCCTCCCTCAAGGCGGCAAAAGTTTTTGAAATCGTGGCGGCCGAGCAGTTCCTTCGCCGCCTCGGCGGCGCGCGCCCAATCGTAGCGCTGCGGCTTGATCCAGCAGGCCTTTCCCTTTATATGGGGATATATTGCGCTCGCGTTCCAGATAAAGTAGCGGTATTCACGCTCTCTGGCGCTGAAACGGGCATGGAAATCACCGGGGACGGCGGCGGCCCGCATGAGGCTGACGCCCTCCGGCAGATGCGCGTTGACCGCAAGCAGCAGGCGGCGCGGCTCCCAGGGCCTTTCCATATCGAACGAACAGACCTGCGCCCTCGCGTGCACGCCGGCGTCAGTGCGTCCCGCGCCGGCGACGGGGGTGTGGCGGCCGTTGATTTTGGAGACCGCCTCTTCCAGCGATCGCTGTACCGTGGACAGCCCCGGCTGTATCTGCCAGCCAAAGAACTTTCCTCCGTCATAGCTGACTTCCGCCGCGTAGCGGTTCATAGCGGGAAGACCTTTTCTCCGCAGACGATAACGGCGGAGAGGAGGATAAACGCCGCCAGCGCGGCGCTGTCCGAGGGCCGCCAGCGCAGGGGCTTCATACGCGTGCGCCCGGCGCCGCCGCAGTAGCCGCGCGCTTCCATCGCCACGGCAAGGCTCTCGGCACGCTTAAAGATTATCACAAATAGCGGTATGAGTACCGGGATGTAGGCCTTCGCGCGTTTCATCAGGCTGCCTTCGTCAAACTCCGCGCCGCGCGACTTTTGCGCCTTGATTATGCGTCCGGTCTCCTCGAAGAGCGTCGGTATGAAACGCAGCGCGATCGTTATCATCATCGCGATCTCGTGGGCCGGCACGCCGACGCGTTTCAGCGGCGACAACAGCCCCTCCAGCCCGTCTGAGATCTGCGACGGCGAAGTCGTGAAGGTGAGCAGCGAAGCGTACATGACAAGGCAGGCGAGGCGCATCGACATTGTCAGCGCGAGGAAGGCGCCCTCTTTCGTGACGGTCAGCCTGCCGAAGCGGGCGATCTCGTCGCCGGGAGTGAGGAAAAGGTGCAGCAGCGAGGTAAATATTATCAGTATAAGGACGGGTCTGGCCGACGCCGCCACTACGCGCGGCGGTATCCGTGAAAGGCGCGCTATCAGGAGGAGCAGGGCTCCCCACAGGATAAAGGCCGTCAGTGTATGCGTCATGAAGACCGCGGCCATCGCGGAGATCACCAGGATTATCTTCGCGCGCGGGTCCAGAGCGTGTATGGGAGACTTGGCCGGAATGTACTGGCCAAGCGCGATCTTATCAAAGGCTGCCATTCTTTTTTCGTTGCCCCTCCGTCATCAATGCCGGCGGGAACCTCTGATTCCCGCGGCCGAAACCAGCTCGTCAGCCAGCCTGTCCGGGGACCAGGTGAGCGCCTCTATTTTTCCGGCCTCTTTGAGCCGCTTTGCCAGCTCGAGTATCTCCGGCATCGCAAGCCCCTTTATCTTTTCCGCGCAGATCAGCGCCGCGGTTTCCGCGGGAGCGGCCCACGAAAGAGCCCGCCCATCTTCAAGGACCAGTATCTTCGCGCTGATATCCAGCGCCAGCTCTATATCATGGGTAATGTGGACGATCCCCATTCCCTTTTGGGCAAAATCTTTGAGAGTCTTTATCAATTCAAGCGAAGCCCTTCCATCCAGCCCCGCGGTCGGTTCGTCAAGGACCAGGTAGGCGGGGCGCGCCGCTATCACGGAGGCGATGGCCACCCGGCGCTTCTGTCCGCCCGATATGTTGTACGGCGAGGCGGCGAGTATCTTTTCGTCAAGGCCGACCGCCCTTATCGCCTCCGGTATGATCTCTTTTATCTCATCTTCGCCGGCCCCCCAGTTCCTGGGGGCAAAGGCGATCTCATCCGCCACGGTTTCGGCGAATATCTGTTCTTCCGGATACTGGAATACGAGGCCGACCTTCCTGCGTACTTCGCGGGGCGCTTCGGCGGTATTCACGCCGTCGACGACCACCGTTCCCTTCTGGGGGATCATCAGGGCGTTCAGGTGCTGCGCGAGCGTCGATTTTCCGCTCCCGGTATGACCGAGGACGGAGACTATCTCACCGGCCTGCGCCTCAAAAGATACCCCATGCAGCGCCGGGTGTTCGGTGGGCAGTCCGATGTTGTATGTATAACTGAGTTCTTTTACGATCAGCGGCATAGCAGTTTCTCCTCGATGCCTTCGACGGAGGCAGCGGTCTCCGCGGGGATGAGCCCGTCAAGGACCAGCCGTTCGTGCAGGCGGTCAAGAGGCGGCTTGGCGAGGTTCATCGCGAGGAGCTCGGCTTCACTTTTTTTGAAAAATTCCTTCGCGCTGACGTCCGTAGAGATAACCCCATCCGCCAGGACGATCACTCTGTCGGCCCCCCTTATCTCATCAAGCCTGTGCGTGACTTCCACTATCGTCAGGCCTTTTTTGTGCTCCGCCGCGATTATCTCCGTAAAATCACGGCGGGACCGGGGGTCGAGCATCGACATCGCCTCGTCCAGCAATATCGCCTTCGGATGCATCGCAAGCGCGCCGGCCAGGGCGAGACGCTGTTTCTGCCCTCCGGAGAGCGACGCGACCAACTGTTCCCGCCGGTCGCCGAGTCCGGTCGCCGCAAGCGCCTCTTCCAGCCGCGCCAGTATCTCCTCCGGCGGACATCCAAGGTTTTCGGGTCCAAAGGCGACCTCTTCTTCCACGGTGGAGGCCACGATCTGGTCCTCCGGGTTCTGAAATACGATCGCCGAGATCCCGCGCAGTTCGTACCCCTTAGCCTCGGAGGTATCCGTGCCGCCCACAAAGCAAAGGCCCTGCGTTGGGATCAGCAGGGCGCTTAAAAGCTTTAAGAGCGTGGATTTTCCGGAACCGTTTGAACCAAGAAGCGCAACCCGCTCGCCGGCGCGGATTTCCAAATCGATACCCTTGAGTATCTTTTCAGAGGCATTCGGATAGCAAAATTCCGCGCCTTTGAGGATGAATTGTCTTTCTTGAATCATATATTAGTCTACCAGCTGTATTACCGCCATCGGGGAGGCATCGCCTACGCGAGCGCCGATCTTCACGATCCTGGTATAGCCGCCGTTGCGGTCGGCGTACTTCGGTCCGAGTTCGTTAAACAGTTTGGTTACCGCCTCTTTGTGAGGGATGCGGGCGATCACGAGACGACGGTCATTGAGCGTGCCGGCCTTTGCCTTGGTGATGAGCTTCTCGGCAACGCGGCGGAGCTCTTTCGCTCTCGTCTCTGTCGTTATAATGCTGCCCTCGATGAAGAGACTGGCTGCCATGTTGCCTAACATGGCCCACCTATGGGAACTGCAGCGTCCCAACCGCCTTGTGTTCATGCGGTGTCTCATTGGTTATTCCTCCTTCAGATTCTGTTCGTTGTCATCCAAATCCTCGTCGTCATCGTCAATCGGCGTGCTTATGTCGCCGCTGAGGTGAAGGTCGAATTTGGCCAGTTTCTCCTCGATCTCCTTGAGGGAGATCTTACCGAGGTTGCGGATTTTCAGAAGGTCGTCCCTCGTCCTGGAGACAAGTTCGCCTATCATATGGACCCCGCCGCGGAGCAGGCAGTTTTCGCTGCGCACCGACAGCTCGAGGTCTCTCACGGGACGCGAATAGATGGAATTCTCTCCCATCGGGAAACCCGATAGTCCGCTGTGCACGTCAAAGCCAGGTTTGCCGCCCATCGCCGTCGCGCGCGAGGCCTCGTCGTTCTTGATTATCTCATCAAGAGCGCTCGTTCCGGGGCCGGCAAGCGAATCCACGATCGAGGCGTAGTATCCTTTAAGGATACGGCTGGCCTGTATGACGGCGGACTCTGGAGTAACAACGCCGTTCGTCCATATTTCCAGCGTGAGGCTGTCATAATCGGTACGCTGCCCCATACGCTTGTCCTGGATGTCGTACTTCACACGCTGCACCGGCGAAAACAGGGCGTCTGTCTGAAGCGCGTCCACCGGCAGGTATGAGGCACGCGGACGATCTATCGGCGCGTAGCCGGTGCCGGTGGCGACGTAAATGTCCATCGACAGGGTGTGCCCCTCCTCGAGCGTGCAGATGTAAGCCTCGGGGTCGGGAAATTCGACCTCGCTGTCGGGGTCGATGTCAGACACCGTCACAACCTTCGGTCCTTTGGACTCAAGGTGAAGGGTGCGCACCGCCGTTGAATGACAGCGAACGGGAATATGCTTCAGATTTACCAGAAGTTCGATAACGTCTTCTTTGACTCCCGGAACAGTGCTGAATTCATGCAGGACTCCCTCGACGCGCACGGCGACTACCGCCGCCCCGCTGATCGAGGAGAGCAGAACACGGCG
This sequence comes from Cloacibacillus evryensis DSM 19522, assembly GCF_000585335.1. Taxonomy (NCBI): domain Bacteria; kingdom Thermotogati; phylum Synergistota; class Synergistia; order Synergistales; family Synergistaceae; genus Cloacibacillus; species Cloacibacillus evryensis. The sequence goes on along the minus strand of NZ_KK073872.1, from coordinate 1,142,846 downwards.
CAACGAATTGCCCAGTGTTACTCCGTAGCCTCTCTCAAGAGGCTCAACGGTAATTTTACCGTACGACGGGGTGGATTCCTGTACTATGATCTCATGACGATCATGCTCCATATTCTCCCCCACCTTTCGTTTCACTAACGTGCATAGAATTCAACAACAAGCTGTTCGTTTACTGGTACGTCTATCTGCTCACGGACCGGTACTGCTACTAACGAGCCTGACATTGCTTCCGGATTGAATTCAAGCCACGCGGGAATGCTGCGGCTTGCTGACGCTTCGGCATTCTCCTTGATCGTCGGGACGTCGCGGCTGCCTTCGGCTACGGCTACGACATCGCCGACCTTAAGGAGGGCGCTGGGAATGTCAAGCTTACGGCCGTTGACCGTGAAATGGCCGTGGCATATAAGCTGACGGGCCTGGCTGCGGCTGACGCCGAGGCCGAGGCGGTAAACTACGTTGTCAAGACGGCGCTCCAGAAGCTGGAGGAAGTTATGTCCAGTCTGTCCGGTCATGCCGGTCGCCCTCTTGTATATCGTGCTGAACTGGGTCTCGTTGATCCCGTAGAAGCGGCGAAGCTTCTGCTTCTCACGAAGACGAATCCCATATTCGCTCATCTTGCCGCGGCGCGTTCCATGCTGTCCGGGCTTCGAGTTACGCTTTGTGAGTCCGCACTTCTCTGTATAGCAGCGGTCTCCCTTCAAAAAGAGCTTGGCGCCCTCTGCGCGGCAGAGCCTGCAGACAGGTCCTGTGTATCTGCTCATTCTAATTAGTACCTCCTTTTAGGACTACACGCGGCGCCGTTTAGGCGGACGGCATCCGTTGTGCGGGATCGGCGTTGCGTCGCGGATTACGTTTACCTGCAGCCCCGCCGCCTGAAGCGAACGGATGGCAGACTCGCGTCCCGGTCCGGGGCCCTTGACTACGACGTCGATTTCCACTACTCCGTGGTCCTGGGCGACCTTAGCCGCCTGTGCCGCCGACATCTGGGCGGCGTACGGGGTCGACTTACGGGTCCCCTTGAAACCTACGTTTCCGCCTGAAGCCCATGAAAGGGCGTTGCCCTGCTTGTCTGTAAGTGTCACGATGGTGTTGTTGAATGTCGAGTAGATATGCGCGACACCATAGCTGACGTTCTTTTTCTCTTTGCGCTTACGGCTGCGCTGTACGCGTTTGGCCAACTGCTATTCCCTCCCTGGTTGCACCTTACTTGGTGGCTTTCTTCTTGCCCGCGACCGTCCTCTTCGGACCTTTGCGTGTACGGGCGTTCGTCTTTGTCCTCTGGCCTCTGACAGGGAGTCCCTGACGGTGCCTGAGTCCGCGGTAGCATCCTATGTCCATTAGGCGCTTGATGTTCATCGCTATGTCGCGGCGAAGGTCACCCTCTACCAGGCGGTTGTTTTCAATTTCAGCGCGAAGCTTCTGCTCTTCTTCCTCGGAAAGGTTCTTCACACGGGTATTGGGATCTATCCCCGTAACCTTTATAATATCGTTCGCAACTGCCGGCCCGATACCGAAAATATAGGTAAGGGCTATTTCGATCCTTTTTTCACGCGGCAGGTCAACACCGGCTAAACGAGCCATTCCCTGCTACCTCCTTGCTCCCTGACGCTGCTTATGGCGCGGGTTTCTGCTGCAGATCACGCGCACGACGCCGTGACGCTTGATTATTCTGCAATATTCACATATAGGTTTGACCGACGGTCTTACTTTCATTAAATGCAGACCTCCTTGACTGTACTTGTTCCATCCATGACGAAATTTCCGCCTACTTGTATCTGTATGTTATCCTACCGCGCGTCAGGTCGTAGGGCGAGAGCTGCAAAAGCACCCGGTCGCCCGGCAGTATCCTGATAAAATGCATGCGCATTTTGCCCGAGACATGAGCCAGTATCTTGTGGCCATTTTCCAGCTCAACGCGGAACATGGCGTTTGGCAGCGGCTCCACTACCTTGCCCTTTACCTCAATTACCTCTTCTTTGGCCATTCGGCAGCTTCATCCTCCTGTTTGCAAGATGTGCCGCTGTTTTCCAAAACCTTGGAAATTTTCTGCATCAACCAGCCGTTGTCCAGAGGTTTCCCGCCAGCGACACGCCCAGCCACATCTTCGAGATTATAGTGCGTTTGTTGCAGGTGAATAACATTTTTCTTCTTGGGCCTCGCCGCTGTGTATTCAGCCCCGTTCGCTATCAGTATCCTGTCGTCACTGGCCCCCATCACGGCAAAGGGCTTTCCCGCGTACTTACCGCGGCGCACAATGACGATGTCCCCGGTACGGAACCCCTCTTTATATGCGGAGGAGTTTATTCCCATGGCGTAAGTATCTCCACGCCGTCGTCTGTTACGAGGAGGCTGTACTCAAAATGAGCAGCGTCGCTTCCATCGTTCGTGACGACGGTCCACCCGTCAGAGAGGGTCTTCACCTCTTCGGCTCCGGTCATCACCATCGGCTCTACGCAGAAGGTCATCCGCGGTTTGACGGTTATGCCGCTTCCAGGCTTTCCAAAATTGGGAACCTGTGGCGCCTCATGCAGCCGGTGTCCGATGCCGTGTCCGGCATAATCTCTCACGAGACCGCAGCCGGCGGGGATCACAACGTTTTCTACCGCAAAACCGATGTCTCCGAGGGTCGCTCCCGGTTTCACCGCGGCGGCGCCTTTATGGAGGGATTCAAGCGTAAGATCGAGCAGCCGCTGTCGCTCTTCGCCTATTTTCCCCACCGCAAAGGTGCATGCCGCGTCACCGAAAAAGCCCTCGATCGAGGCGCCGGTGTCGATACTGATAATATCTCCCTCTTCAAGAACCCTGTCCGAGGAGGGAATTCCGTGCACGACTTCATTGTTTATCGACGCGCAGATCGTGCCTGGAAAGGGAACCGATACCCACGGTACTTTATATCCCTTGAAGGCCGGCTTCGCACCTGCTTTTTTTACCAGATCCTCCGCCGCCTCGTCAAGTGTCAGTGTGTCGATCCCCGGTTTGACCATTTCTCTCATTAATTTGAGAATGTCCGCAACGATCTGACCCGCCCTGCGCATCTTGGCTATGTCGCGATCGCTCTTAAAGGTGATCATTAAATACTGCCTCAGCCTTTCCGCTGCTCAAGGATCTTAAGGACCGCGTCTTTGCCGCCGGTGGCGTCAACTGTGACGAGAAGGCCCTTATCACCATAATAATCGATGAGCGGGGAGGTCTGCTCATGGAAGACGGAGAGACGGTTGCGTATGACGCTTTCCTTGTCGTCATCGCGCTGGATGACTTCTCCGCCGCATTTGTCGCAGACACCCTCTTTTGCCGCCGGCTTCAGCACGGTGTTGTATATCTCACCGCACTGCCGGCAGACTCTTCTTGCCGTAAGCCTGCCGACGACGGTGTCGTCGTCTATCGCAAGGCTGACCACCGCGTCAAGTTTGATGCCGAGCTTGGCGAGCATCACGTCAAGGGCCTCGGCCTGACCTATCGTACGCGGGAAACCGTCAAGCAGGAAGCCATCTTTGCAGTCGGCCTCCTGAAGGCGTTTTTCCATCATGCCGATGATCACTTCGTCGGGAACAAGTTTGCCTGCGTCCATATACTCCTTCGCGCTCTTGCCAAGCTCGCTTCCGGCTTTGACATTGGCGCGCAGGATATCGCCTGTCGATATATGCGCTACGGGATACTTGCCTTTAATGCTGTCGGCCTGCGTCCCTTTACCTGCCCCCGGTGCTCCAAGAAGAATGATCCTCATTTTCTATTCGCCTCTTTAATGATTACAGTTTTAGCAAACCGCCGCTTTTGCCGCCGCGGCGCTTGAGGATGCCCTCATAATGACGCATGAGGAGCTGTCCCTCGATCTGGTGAACTGTATCAAGCGCGACGCCGACTACGATTATCACCGCGGTCCCGCCAAAATAGAAGGTATTGATATTCATGAGCCCCGTCATCACTGTCGGAATGATCGCGATCACCGCGAGGGCGATCGAACCTCCGAGCGTGATGCGTCCCATCACCTTTTCGATATAATCAGTGGTCGGCTTGCCGGGGCGGATGCCCAGGATGAACCCGCCGTTCTTCTTCATATTGTTCGATATATCCTCAGGCTTGAAAACGACCGCCGTGTAGAAATACGAGAAGAAGATTATCATCAGCACGTACAGGATCATGTATATCGGGCTGCTCGGGCTCATGGCCTGCTGTATCATCCTCGCTATGCTGTGCTGGAAAAGTCCCGCGATGGTGTACGGGAAAAGCAGCACTGACGACGCGAAGATTATCGGGATGACTCCCGCGGTGTTGACGCGGAGCGGTATAAAGCTCGACTGACCGCCGTACATCTTGTTTCCGACCATACGCTTCGCGTACTGGACGGGAAGGCGGCGCTGTCCCTCCTGGAGCATGACGCATCCCGCGATGACAGCCACCATTATAATTATGGCGAGCAGCATGACGAGCACGTTCATTTCACCAAGACGCACGAGCGACACCGTACGGATGATCGCTTCGGGGATCCTTACCACTATACCCGCGAAAATCAGCAGGGAGATGCCGTTGCCTATGCCGTGGTCGGACATTATCTCTCCAAGCCACATGACGGCTACGGCGCCGGTCGTGAGGGTGAGCGACACGAGAATGATGTCAAGCATGCCGCCCGAATATATTCCAAGCCCTCTCAGCCAGCCTGTCATACCGACTGCCTGTATGAACGCAAAGACGATCGTTCCGTAACGGGTCCACTGAACGATCTTTTTGCGTCCCTCTTCTCCCTCTTTCTGCATCTTCTCAATACTCGGCACGACGACTGCAAGCAGCTGCATGACGATGCTGGAGTTGATGTAGGGGGTGACACCCAGCGCGAAGATGGAAAAACGGCTGAGTGCCCCTCCCGCAAAGAGGTCCAGGAAACCAAGCAGAGTCCCCTGATCAAAAAGTTTTCCAAGGGCTGCTGCATCCACTCCGGGAGTGGGTACGTGCGCACCCAGACGGTAGACGAAGAGCGCTGCAAGAGTAAAAAGGATGCGGCGCTTCAGATCGGGCAGCCGAAAGGTATCCCGGAAGGAATCCAGCATTTATATCACCTCTGCCTTGCCGCCGGCGGCCTCGATCTTCTTGGCAGCCGATGAACTGTAGGCATTCGCCTTTACGTTAAGGCTCTTGGAGAGCTCGCCCGCGCCGAGGACCTTGACTGGTTTTGCGGCGTCCGAGATCAGGCGGAGCTCGGTGAGCTCCTTCGCGGTCACTTCCGCTCCCGCCTCAAAACGCTCTTCAAGATCCGCGATGTTGACGATCTCATATTTCACTGCGAAACGGAAGTTGCTGAAGCCGCGCTTAGGTATACGGCGCGCGAGCGGCATCTGTCCGCCTTCGAAGTTGGCTCCGATATCAGGGCTCTTGCGGGCCTTCTGACCTTTGTGGCCCTTGCCTGCCGTTTTTCCCTGTCCGCTGCCCAAGCCCTGGCCGAGGCGCTTTTTCTTCTTGCGCGATCCCGGCACAGGTGAGAGTTCATGAAGTTTCATGGCAGTTCCTCCCCTTATTCCTCAACAGACCATTCCAGCAGGTGGCCGATCTTGTTGACCATGCCGCGAATCTGCGGGCTGTCGTTGTGATATACGGTCTCATTGAGCCTGTGAAGGCCAAGAGCCTTTATTATTCTCTCCTGACTCGGAGGACGGCCTATCGTGCTCTTCTTCCATGTGATACGAAGTTTAGCCATAGCTGTGATACCTCCTAGGCTTCCTTGCGCTCTTTGCCGCGGAGACGGTAAATCTCTTCCGGCGTGCGGAGCCTCTTGACCGCATCCATCGTCGCGTAAGCGATGTTGATGGGGTTGGAAGTTCTTCCGGTCACCTTGGCGATGACGTCTTTGATCCCGCCGAGCTCCATGATCGGGCGCACCGATGAACCGGCGAGAACTCCGGTTCCGGGGGCAGCCGGGCGCATGAGGACTTCCGCCGCGCCAAACTTGCCGATAATGGGATGCGGAAGAGTATGTCCCGTCTTCTTAAGGTCGATCATGTTCTTCTTCGCATGCTCGATCCCTTTTTTCATAGCCACGGATATTTCCTTGGCTTTGCCCATACCGAGGCCGACCTGACTTACGCCGTCGCCCACTACCACGAGTACGCTGAAGCGGAAACGTTTACCGCCTTTAACGACTTTGCTGACGCGGTTGATGGAGACTATGCGCTCTGAAAGTTCAAGGCCTCTGCTGCTATAGGATTTTGTATTCTGTGTCTCTCTCGCCACTTTATTGCGCCTCCTCCTAGAACTTCAGACCGGCTTCGCGGGCTGCTTCGGCAAGGGCCTTTACTCTGCCGTGATAAACATGGCCGCCTCTGTCAAAGACAACTTCGGTGATTCCGTGTGCAAGAGCGCGCTCGGCTATGAGTTTGCCTACAGCCTTTGCTGCTTCCTGGTTTCCAGTGCCCTTTACGTCGTCAAATTTGTCCTGTATGGTCGATGCCGATACAAGAGTGTTGCCCTTCTCATCATCGATAATCTGAGCACTCATGTGCTTCAGGCTGCCGAAGACTGCAAGACGGGGGCGCTCGCCGGTGCCGGAGAGATGTTTCCTGAGGCGACGATGGCGAAGCTCCCGCATTTCGTTACGACTGCGATTATTGATCAACGTCCTTCACCTCGCCTTACTTCTTGGCGCCGGCCTTACCGGCCTTGCGGATTACATATTCGCCGGCATATCTGATTCCCTTGCCCTTGTAGGGTTCGGGCGGGCGATATCCGCGAATGTTTGACGCGACCTGACCAACAAGCTGCTTGTCGATGCCGCGAACTATTATTTTGATGGGGCTCTCACAGGCGAACTCGATCCCCGCCGGGGGAACGACTTCTACCGGATGTGAGAAACCGAGGCTCAGCACAAGGTTCTTGCCCTGCATCTGGGCGCGGTATCCGACGCCGACGATCTCAAGTACCTTCTGGAAACCGTCGTTGACGCCGTTCACCATATTGCCGATAAGGGCTCTCGTCATGCCGTGGGCCGCGCGTACGGGCTTGTCGTCGTTCGCGCGCGTCACATGGACCAGTCCCTCTTCAATCGCCACGGCGATGTTCGGCATCACATCCATTTCAAGGGTGCCCTTGGCTCCCTTGACGGTGACATGCTGTCCATCGATCTTGACATCCACGCCTTTCGGAAGCGCTATCGCTTTGCGTCCTATTCTAGACATATTCGCGCGCCTCCGTTACCAGACGTAGCAGACTACTTCGCCGCCGAGTCCGCGCTTGCGGGCTGAGGCGTCGGTCATGAGTCCGGCTGACGTTGATATGAGTGCAATCCCCAAACCGCCCATTACCTTGGGAAGTTCGTCTTTGCCGACGTAGATACGGCGGCCGGGTTTGCTGATTCTGCGAAGTCCCTGGATTACTCTTTCCTTCTGGGGGCCATAGTTCATGGTCAGCCTAAGGATGGGCATCGGCTGCTTCGCGTCGGTGATCGTCTTATAGTTGCGGATATAACCTTCCTCTTTGAGGATGCGGGCCATTTCAAGACGCATCTTTGAAAGAGGCATATCTACCATTTCATGGTAAACCACATTCGCATTTCTGATGCGTGTGAGCATATCCGCGACAGGATCGGTAATATGCATTAAAGGATCCTCCCTTCTACGCCCACGTGCCTACCAGCTCGACTTGACAACGCCAGGGATTTTTCCCTCGCGTGCAAGCTTGCGGAAACAGCAGCGGCACATATCGAATTTGCGCATGTATCCGTGGGGGCGTCCACAGATCGGGCAACGATTGTATTTTCTCACTTTGAACTTCGGCTCTTGTTTGGCCTTGTTCACCATACTTTTACGGGCCATTAGCTTCTCCTTCCTAACGGGCGAAGGGCATGCCCAGCTCTTTTAAGAGCGCCTGGGCTTCCTCATCGGTCTTCGCGGTTGTGACGAACGTGATGTTCATGCCGCGCTGACGGATGACCTTATCGTAATCGATCTCAGGGAAGAGAAGCTGCTCTTTGAGGCCGAGGTTAAAATTGCCCCTGCCGTCGAAGCCCTTCTTTGAAATTCCCTGGAAGTCCTTGATGCGGGGAAGCGCGATGCTGAAAAGGCGGTCTACAAATTCCCACATTCTCTCGCTTCTCAGCGTTACCGCGCACGCTACCGGCATCCCCTCGCGGACCTTGAATCCGGCTATGGATTTCTTTGCACGCTTCATCATCGGCTTCTGTCCGGAAATGATGGTCAGCTCGTTGAGCGAGGCGTCCATGTACTTCTGGTCCAACTTTGCCTCGTTGACGCCGATGTTGATGACGACCTTGACGAGACGCGGGATTTCCATAACGTTCTTATACTGGAACTGCTCGTTCAGACGGGGAAGGACTTCATCAGTATATTTTGTTAAAAGACGCGGAGTCATTCTGTTGTCCCTCCTCATTATGCCTTATCGATGATTTCGCCGCACTGCTTGCAGATACGGACCTTTTTGCCATCATCAAGGAAGGCGCGGCTGACGCGGGTAGCTTTGCCGCACTTAGGGCAGACAAGCATTACCTTTGACGCGGAAAGAGCCGCCTCTTTCTTGACGAGTCCGCCGCGGGGATCCTTCTGTGTCGGACGGACGCTCTTGGTGACGAAATTGACGTTCTCCACCACGACCGTATCCTTGTCGATGTTTCTCTTCAGGATCTTTCCCTCTTTGCCGGCGTCTTTTCCGGAGATGACGCGGACGCGGTCTCCCTTTTTGATTCTCATTTTAGACATGGCAGGTTACCCCCTACACTACTTCGGGCGCCAGAGAGACTATACGCATGTATTTCTTTTCTCTCAGTTCCCTTGCTACAGGACCAAATATACGTGTTCCTTTGGGGTCGCCGTTGTTGTCGATGACGACGGCCGCGTTGTCGTCAAAGCGAACGTAGGAACCGTCCTTGCGGCGGATCTCTTTTTTCGTCCTGACGATGACGGCCTTAACGACGTCGCCCTTTTTGATATTGCCGTTGGGGGCCGCCTCACGGACGGCGCCTACGATAACATCCCCGACGGTTCCGACCTTGCGGAAGCTGCCGCCCTTGACCTGGACGCAGAGGATCTTCTTTGCGCCGGAATTGTCGGCTACGTTAAGTACTGTACGCAGCTGAATCATGCTATTCGGCCTCCTCTTCAGCGACGCCGAGGATAGGAGCTCTCTCTACTATCTCAAGAACTTCCCAGCGCTTCCTCGCGCTAAGGGGACGGGTCTCGCCTATCTTGACGGTGTCGCCTATGCGGCAGTCGTTGGTCTCGTCGTGAGCCATGAATTTCTTTGAACGGAGAACGGGCTTGCCGTAGAGAGAGTGCTTCGCCATACGGTCTACGCGCACGACGATGGTCTTTTCCATCTTGTCGCTAACCACTGTTCCGGTACGGACTTTACGATGTGCTTTACGCTCTTCCATCGTCGGTTACCTCCTTGCTCCTGAGTGATCTATGCCCATCTCTTTTTCCGTGATGACTGTAAGGATACGGGCAATGGTCTTCTTTACGTCTTTGATGCGTCCCGAGTTGCTCAACTGTCCGATCGCATTCTGAAAACGGAGGTTGAACAGCTCTTCCTTATACTGCTTATGCTTATCTTTTAGCTCAGATACGCTGAGATCTCGAAGTTCCTTGGGATCCATACTATTCACCTGCTCCCTCTCGGGTTAACATTTTTACCTTGATGGGCAGTTTGAACGATGCCGTGCGGAAGGCCAGTTCGGCGACATCACGCGGCACTCCTGCAATTTCAAACATAACGCGTCCGCGCTTGACCGCCGCGGTCCAGTATTCCACGTTTCCCTTACCTTTACCCATACGAGTTTCAAGAGGCTTCTCTGTGACGGGACGATCGGGGAATATCCTTATCCAGATCTTGCCGCCCTTTTTCATCTTACGGCTGATGGCGACACGGACCGCCTCTATCTGGCGCGCCGTGATCCAGCCGTTTTCGCAGGCCTGAAGTCCAAACTCGCCGAAGTCTACCTCCGTCGCGCCTTTGCTGTAGCCGCGAAGGGCTGTCAGGTGGGGCTTGCGGTATTTTACTCTTTTCGGAGAAAGCATTGGATCTTACCTCCTCTCCTTTGTTACGGGCTCGGCCTCGAATATGGGCTTGCGCTCCATAACCTCGCCTTTGTATATCCACACCTTGATGCCGATGACCCCGTATATGGTGTGCGCCTCCGCAAAACCATAATCGATGTCGGCCCTCAGCGTCGAAAGGGGAAGCTGACCTTCAAGATACCATTCCGTGCGCGCGATTTCAGCGCCGCCAAGGCGGCCGGCGCACTGGATCTTGATTCCCTGGGCTCCCGATTTCATCGCGCGGAAGATCGACTGCTTCATCGCGCGGCGGAAGCTGATTCTGCGCTCCAGTGACGAGGCGACGCCTTCGGCGACTACCTGTGCCTCTACGTCGGGATTCTTCATCTCCTGAATGTTTATCATGACCCGGTTGCCGGTCATAGCCTGAAGTTCCTCGCGAACCGCCTGTATTTCGGCTCCCTGCTTGCCAATTACGACACCAGGCCGGGCGGTCCAAACTGTGAAACGCATGACATCGCCTATACGCTCGATCTCCACACGGCTGACGCCGGCCTGAGCCCAGCGCTTCTTTATCCACGCCCTGAGTTCGAGATCTTTGTGAAGATACTTCGCGTATTTCTTTCCGTCAGCGTACCAGCGGGATTCCCAATCGTAGATAACGCCAAGTCTATAACCTACCGGGTGAACTTTCTGACCCACCGTTCAACCCCTCCTTATTTCTCACACACGACCATGGTGATATGGCACGTGTGATGTCTGAACGCATGAGCGCGGCCCATCGATACGGGGCGGAAGCGCTTCATGTATGCTCCCTGGTCTGCCGTGGCGGTCTTGACGATGAGTTTGTCCATGTCAAGGCCGTGGTTGTGCTCAGCGTTCGCGACGGCGCTCTTGAGCACCTTCTCCGCGTATCTGGCCGGCTTGTTGGGCGTGTATTTAAGAATCATGAGCGCTTCCGAAGCATTCTTGCCTCTGACAAGCGCCAGGACTCTGCGGACTTTGTTAGCAGAAATACGGATCTGCTTAGCCGATGCTGTTACTTCCATACCTCGCGCCTCCTACCTCTTTACCTTCGTAGAGCGTTCCTGGCCGGCGTGGCCACCGAACTTACGGGTAGGCGCAAACTCACCGAGCTTATGTCCTATCATATTGTCGCTGATGTAAACAGGGACATGAATGCGGCCGTTATGCACCGCGATCGTGTGTCCGACCATTTCAGGCGTGATCGAGCAGGCGCGCGCCCAGCTTTTGATGACCACTTTCTTGCCTGATTCGTTCATGTCCTCTACCCTCCGAAGAAGTTTAACGTCTACGTAGGGTCCCTTCTTTAGTGAACGAGCCATCTTAATTCCCTCCTACAAACTCGGGTTACTTCTTGCGGCGGCGGACGATGAACTTATCCGACGGCTTACGCTTGCGGGTGCGGTAACCCTTTGCCGGAGTACCCCACGGCGAGACAGGATGCTTGTGCGATTTGCTCTTGCCTTCGCCGCCGCCCATCGGATGGTCCACAGGGTTCTGGATCATACCGCGGATATGCGGGCGAATGCCGAGCCAGCGCGTTCTTCCTGCTTTACCGAAGACTACGTTCTCGTGCTCTTCATTGCCGACCTGGCCGACGGTCGCCATGCACTCAAGGAGTACGAGGCGAAGCTCGCCTGACGGCATACGCACAAAGGCGTACTTGCCCTCTTTGGCCATAAGCTGCGCCGACGTACCGGCGGAACGGACCATTACCGCGCCGCGGCCGGGCTCAAGCTCTACGTTGTGGATGACCGTACCGACCGGAATGTCCTTGAGCTTAAGGGCGTTTCCGGGGCGAATGTCGGAACCCTCGCCGGCAAAGACAGTATCGCCGACGCCGAGGCCGACAGGAGCCAAAATGTATCTCTTCTCACCGTCTTTGTAAGAGATGAGCGCGATACGCGCCGAACGGTTGGGATCGTACTCGATCGCCGTAACCTTGCCGGGGACTCCGAACTTGTCGCGCTTAAAATCTATGATACGGTACTTGATTCTGCCGCGTCCGCCGCGGTGACGCATTGTCACACGGCCATTATTGTTGCGTCCCGCTGACTGCGAGAGTGATACGACCAGACTCCGTTCCGGCTTCGCCTTCGTGATTTCCGAAAAATCGGGCGTCGCCATGTGACGGCGGCTGGGCGTAGTGGGACGATATTTCTTGATTCCCATTAGATGTTTCCCCTTTCTGCCTAGGCGCTTGCGCCCTCAAAGAAAGCGATCTTCTCTCCCTTGGCGAGAGTTACGACTGCCTTCTTCCAGGAACGTGAACGACCCAAAAAGGCACCCATCCGCTTTGGTTTGGAACGGACCTGGATCGTGTTTACCTTGACAACCTTGACCTTGAAGACCTCTTCGACGGCTTTGCGTATCTCTATCTTATTAGCCTTCGGCAGAACCTCAAAGGTATACTGTCCCAGTTCCATCTGACGGCTCGTCTTCTCCGTTATGATGGGCCGAACTATTATATCATATGCTATCGCGTTCATTAACCGAATACCTCCTCGAGCTTTTTAACCGCTTCAGGAGTTGCGATCAGCTGGTCATGGTTAAGAAGGTCATAGACATTCACGCTGTCCACGTGCTGTACGTAAGCGCCGGGGATGTTAGCCGCCGACTTTACGACCGCCATGTTCGTCTCGTGGAGCACGAGGAGGGGCTTCTTGCCGCTCTGTACCGCCGCGAAAAATTCGATCATGCTCTTCGTCTTCGGAGTTTCGAGCCCAAAGCTGTCGATCACAAGCATATTCTCAGCCTGGACCTTGAGCGTGAGCGCGCTGCGAATGGCGAGACGGCGAACCTTCTTATTTACCTTCTGGTGGTAGTCGCGCGGGTGCGGACCATGAGCAACTCCGCCGCCTACCCACAACGGTGAGCGTGAGCTGCCGGCGCGCGCGCGGCCAGTGTGCTTCTGTCTCCAGGGCTTCTTACCGCCGCCGCGTACATCTCCGCGGTCTTTGGTGTTGTGTGTACCAACACGGCAGTTCGCCAGATGCGCGACCACAACCTGATGCATGGCCGGCACATGGACCGGGGCTCCGAAGACGGCATCGGAAAGCGTTACTTCCCCGATAACCTCGCCTTTGAAATTAACTTCTTTTACTACAGGCATCGTCTTCTGCCTCCCTACTACGCTGTTTTGCGGATCATGACAAGACTGTCGCGCGCTCCGGGAACAGGACCCTCGATAAGGATGAGGTTGTTCTCTTCGTCAATTCCGAAAACCTTGAGGTTTTTCGTCGTGACGCGCTCGCTGCCCATATGACCCGCCATTCTCCGGCCCTTCATTACACGGCCGGGAAAGCTGCTGCATCCGATCGAACCGGGGTGACGGTGTGTTACCGAGTGACCATGGCTCGCCGGCGTTCCGCCGAAGCCGTGGCGCTTCATTACACCCGCGGTTCCCTTACCCTTGCTGACTCCTATTACGTCAACAACTTCGCCATTCTGGAACAGAGAAACGGTGATCTCCTGTCCCACCTGGTAGTCCGCCGTGCTGTCCACGCGGAACTCCCTCAGCCAGCGCCTGGGCGCAACATCCTGCTTCTCGAAGTAACCCTTCATCGGCTTTGTCAGCTTAACGGGCTTTACATCTCCGAGGCCGAGCTGCACTGCGCTGTAACTGTTTTTTTCAGGTGTCCGGATTTCAACGATCGTGCAGGGCCCTGCTTCAATAACTGTCACAGGTACCGCCTTGCCGTTTTCGTCGAAGACCTGGGTCATCCCTACCTTGCGGCCCAGAATCCCCATACTCATTAACGTTTCACTCCTTTTTCAGATTAGAACTGTTAAAGTTTAATCTGTATATCCACACCAGAGGGCAGATTCAGCTCCATAAGAGCCTCCATCGTCTTCTGCGTTGGGTCTATTATGTCGATCAGGCGCTTGTGCGTCCTGATCTCGTACTGGTCGCGCGCATCCTTGTCGACGTGCGGCGAGGTGAGCACGCAGTAGCGGTTTACCTCTGTCGGAAGGGGCACTGGACCCGATACTCTGGCGCCTGTGCGCTGCGCCGTGTCGGCTATCTGGGTAGCCGAGGCGTCGAGTACGCGATGGTCGAAGGCCTTAAGTTTTATACGAATTTTCTTTGCCAAAATATTTCCCCTCCTGGGGTTACGCTATGATCTCAGTGACGACGCCGGCGCCGACCGTGCGGCCGCCTTCGCGTACTGCGAAACGAAGTCCTTCCTGCATCGCTATCGGCGCGATGAGTTTGACTTCAAATGTGCTGCTGTCTCCAGGCATTACCATTTCCACTCCCTCGGCAAGTTTGATCTCGCCGGTGATGTCCGTCGTACGGAAGTAGAACTGGGGCTTGTAGCCGCTGAAGAACGGCGTGTGACGGCCTCCCTCTTCCTTCTTGAGGACGTACACTTCGCCTTTGAAGTGCGTATGCGGCTTGATGCTGCCCGGCTTCGCGAGAACCTGACCGCGCTCCACGTCGTCTTTGCCTACGCCGCGAAGGAGGATGCCTACGTTGTCTCCCGCTTCCGCGTCGTCCAGGATCTTGCGGAACATTTCAAGGCTCGTCGCCACCGTCTTGTGCGTGTCTTTGATACCTACGATCTCTACTTCGTCGCCGGGACGGATTATACCTTTTTCCACACGGCCCGTTACGACTGTGCCGCGGCCCGTGATGGTGAAGACGTCTTCGATCGGCATGAGGAAGGGGAAGTCCACTTCGCGCTCAGGCGCCGGGATGTAGTCGTCGCACGCCTGCATCAGGTCCATGATCCCCTTGGTCCAGTCGTTGTCTTCGTCGCTCTCAAGCGCTTTCAGCGCGCTGCCGCGAACGATGGGGATGTCGTCTCCGGGGAACTCGTATTTGTTGAGGAGGTCGCGGATCTCCATTTCGACGAGGTCGAGGAGTTCGGGGTCGTCTACCATGTCGCACTTGTTCATGAATACTACGAGCGCAGGAACGTTGACCTGGCGCGCAAGCAGCACGTGCTCACGGGTCTGCGGCATCGGGCCGTCGGCGGCGGATACGACGAGGATCGCTCCGTCCATCTGCGCGGCTCCGGTGATCATGTTCTTGATGTAGTCGGCGTGGCCCGGGCAGTCGATGTGGGCGTAGTGGCGCGCGGGCGTCTCGTATTCAACGTGCGAGATGTTGATGGTGATTCCGCGCTCTCTCTCTTCCGGCGCTTTGTCGATCATGTCGAAGGGCGTGAAGTCAGCTCCGCCGTGGCGCGCCAGCGTCTTGGTGATCGCCGCCGTCAGCGTCGTCTTGCCGTGGTCTATGTGACCGATCGTACCGATGTTGAGATGCGGTTTGTTGCGTACGAATTTCTCTTTTGCCATACCAGTCTAACCTCCTTGAGGTAATTCCTTGATTAATTCTTGAGCAGTTCTTCGGCCACATTGCGAGGAACTTCCTCGTAGTGGTCAAAGCTCATTGTATATGAGGCGCGGCCAGATGTCTTGCTTCTGAGATCTGTCGCGTATCCAAACATTTCCGCGAGCGGCACGAATGCCTTGACGATACGCGCGTTCGCGCGCACGCCCATTTCAGCCACACGTCCGCGGCGCGACGAAAGGTCGCCGATGACGTCTCCCATATACTCTTCCGGGACGACGACTTCAACGTTCATTACAGGCTCCATAAGGACGGGATCGGCCTTTTTAAGGGCCTCTTTGATAGCCATGGAACCCGCGATGCGGAAAGCCATTTCCGAGCTGTCGACTTCATGGTAACTGCCGTCGACGATCGCGACCTTGATGCCGATAACGGGATAACCGCCGAGAACTCCGTTATTGAGCGCCTCTTCAACGCCCTTCTGGGCAGCGGGGACATATTCCTTCGGCACGACTCCGCCGACGATCTTGTCGACCCATTCAAAGCCCTTGCCCTCTTCGAGCGGCTCGACTTCAAGGACGACGTCGCCGTACTGACCTTTACCGCCGGACTGCCTGACGAACTTGCCCTGAGCCCTAGCGGGCTTGCGGATCGCTTCACGGTAGGCGACCTGCGGACGCCCGACCTTGACCTCGACATTGAACTCCCTGCGCAGACGGTCGACGATGATTTCCAGATGGAGTTCGCCCATACCGCTGATCAGCGTCTGCCCCGTGTCTTCGTTTACGGAGACGCGGAATGTCGGGTCTTCCTCGGAAAGCGCCTCAAGTCCCTTCGCAAGCTTGATCTGGTCCGCCTTGCTCATCGGTTCGACAGAAAGCGAGATGACCGGCTCGGGGAATATGAGGTTCTCAAGGAGCACCGGATGTTTTTCATCGCAGAGCGTGTCGCCGGTACGTACCTGCTTGAGGCCGGGGATCGCGACGATGAGTCCGGCCTGGGCGCCGTCCATCTCCTCACGCTTGTTCGCGTGCATGCGAAGGATGCGTCCCACGCGCTCGCGGCGGCGGGTATTTGTATTGTATATCGACGTTCCGCTCTCGATCGAACCGGAATAGACGCGGCAGAAGGCGAGCCTTCCGACAAACGGGTCGACCATGATCTTGAAGGCGAGCGCCGCAAAGGGCGCATCCGCCGATGCCTTTACTTCGATCTCTTTGGCGGTATCGTCCGGGTCCACGCCAACGAGGTGCGGCATGTCGAGCGGGCTGGGCAGGTATGCCACGACCGCGTCGAGCAGGGGCTGTACGCCCTTGTTCTTGAAGGCCGAACCGCACATCACGGGGACGATGTCCAGGCTGATGGTAGCCTTTCTGATGACCCGCTTCACCATATCGAGAGGGATATCGGTCCCCTCAAGGTAAAGCTCCATCATTTCGTCGTCATAGTCGGCGAGCATCTCAAGCATTTCCATTCTCGCGAGGGCGGCCTCTTCCTCCAGCTGGGGAGGAATGTCGGCGCTGTGAAATTCCGTACCGAGGGTATCATCATAGATGACAGCCTTCTCGTGAACGAGGTCCACCATGCCGGTAAAGCCGTCTTCAACGCCGATAGGGATCTGGATGGGGATCGCCTTTGCCCCCAGACGCTTGCGCATCTGGTCGACTACCGCAAAGAAATCAGCGCCTACTCTGTCCATCTTGTTGACGAATGCTATCCTTGGCACACCATATTTGTCGGCCTGACGCCAGACTGTCTCTGACTGCGGCTCAACGCCGCCGACAGCACAGAACACGGAGACAGCGCCGTCAAGGACACGCATGGAACGCTCTACCTCGACGGTAAAGTCCACGTGTCCGGGTGTATCAATTATATTGATAAGGCAATCGCCCCAGAAACAGGTAGTAGCCGCCGATGTGATCGTAATACCACGCTCGCGCTCCTGCTCCATCCAGTCCATTGTGGCGGCACCCTCGTGGGTCTCCCCCAGCTTGTGCTTACGGCCTGTATAGAAGAGGATACGTTCCGTCGTCGTCGTCTTACCTGCATCTATATGCGCAGCTATTCCTATATTGCGCACTGTACTTAAGTCGATGCCCTGCATCGTCAACACCACCAAACTAAATCAAGATTTGTAATATTTTCCACTACCAACGGTAATGGGCGAATGCACGGTTGGCTTCCGCCATACGGTGCGTATCCTCACGCTTTTTAACCGAACCGCCCTCGCCCTTGCATGCGTCGCCGAGTTCGCGCGCAAGGCGCTCTACCATCGGGATACCTTTGCGTGAGCGTGAGAAGTTGATTATCCAGCGGATCGCCAGCGCCTGCGCCCTGTCGGGCTTCACTTCGACGGGGACCTGGTAGGTCGCACCGCCTACGCGGCGAGGACGAACTTCGACCAGAGGACGAACGTTTGTCATTGCCTTCTCAAATACTTCGGCAGGCTCAAGGTTGAGTCTGCTTCCGGCCAGATCCAGTGCTCCGTACAAAATCCTCTCCGCCGTGCTCTTCTTGCCGTCGAGCATCAGACAGTTGATGAACTTTGTGATCGCGGGGTTCGCGTAGACTGAATCGGGCGGTGTAATACGTTTTTTTACATGACCTTTACGCGGCATAAAAACTACCTCCCATTAAAGTTATTTCGGTCTGCGCGCACCGTAGAGCGAACGGCTCTGGCGACGGTTTTCAACTCCGCCGCAGTCAAGCGTACCTCTGACTATGTGATAGCGTACGCCAGGCAGGTCCTTCACACGGCCTCCGCGAACTAGCACTACTGAGTGTTCCTGAAGGTTGTGACCGACTCCCGGTATATAAGCTGTAACTTCGATTCCGTTGGTAAGGCGCACACGAGCGACCTTACGAAGAGCAGAGTTCGGCTTCTTAGGAGTCACCGTGTAAACGCGGGTGCAGACACCGCGGCGCTGGGGATTCTCCTGAAGAGCAGGCGCGCTTGAGCGACGTCTCTTTTCCTCTCTGCCGTTACGAATAAGCTGGCTGATTGTTGGCAAATAGCTCCCTCCTTCCTTTAGTGATGGTCATTTCTACTATTTAAGAATCGCCGCGACCGCCGTTTTTCTCGTCAGGGCGCAGGCTCTTCCCAGTTGTTGTGAATCCGCCGCCGTCTCGACGGGGATATTCCGCTCATTCGAGGCGGCCCTTATTCTTAACGCCAGCTTCTCATCGGCGTCGGCCGCGAGAAAAACCTTGAGCGCCTCTCCCCTGGCGATATTGCGCAGAACGCTGTTCTGTCCCGCACATCTCGGCGAGGAGGCTAATTCATTTAAGGGCACACGAACACCTCCTGTGCGCAGTCGCACCGATATATAATAACAGCGTAGGGCGCACGTGTCAATAAACACTGCGCCCTGCCGCCGTTAATTTACTTAAAATATTTTTTCCGAGGAGACTGTCGGCCTATTCTTTGAATGACGCCTCCATAAGTTCAAGCTCGGAAGGGGCTTCCTGTTCCTCTTTTATCTCCACCTTGCGGTGCCGTTCGATGCCCGTCCCCGCGGGAATGAGAAGCCCGATTATTACGTTCTCCTTGAGTCCGACGAGGCTGTCCACGTCGCCCCTGACCGCGGCGGCGGCAAGCACCTGCGCCGTCTGCTGGAAGGAGGCGGCGGAGAGGAAGCTGTCCGTCGCGAGCGCCGCCTTGGTGACGCCGTGAACGACGGGACGCCACTGGGGCTCTTCGCGGAGCCGGCGGACGAACGACACCCTCTGAAGGAGCTTCTTGTACTCGGAGGCGGCGGCCTTCGAACGCAGCGTTATGCTGCCGGCCGCCGACGACGCGATCTTCTCAAGCACGGAGCTTGTAATCTCCTGCGCCGCCTCTGCCACGATCTCGCCGCTGTCGTCGGTGACGGGCTCAAGCAGTATCTTGCCGAGAGCTCTCTCCGTAAGCAGCAGCTTGACGATGCGCTCCTTGGTGAGGATCATGTCGTCGCATTCCAC
Source organism: Cloacibacillus evryensis DSM 19522 (assembly GCF_000585335.1). Classification (NCBI taxonomy): domain Bacteria; kingdom Thermotogati; phylum Synergistota; class Synergistia; order Synergistales; family Synergistaceae; genus Cloacibacillus; species Cloacibacillus evryensis. The sequence continues at coordinate 1,123,571 of NZ_KK073872.1, read as the reverse complement.
GCCGGAGATGGCGCCCTCGACGAGCCCGCGGACGACCGAACCGTCGATGACGTGCGGGATGTCCTCGATAACTTCGCCGTCGGCGTTGAGCGCCTGCGTGATCGCTTTGCCGAAGAAGTGCTCGATGAGTACGTGGTGCATCGCGTCGGTCAGATTGATCACTTCGGGAGCCTTCCAGAGCTTTATCTGGCGGGTGTTGTGGCTCTTGAGCAGGGCGATGGCCTCATCGTCAAGCAGCGAATCCATCTTGATGATGACGCTTCCGTCATCCTCGACGTCGGCCGCAAACCACGACTTCTCTTTATTTCCCTCAAGAAGGTTCATGTCACGGATGAAGAGCGGCTTCGGCGGGCAGCCGACGATCGCCGCGAGATCGGCCGAGGCCAGCCTCGTGCCTGCCGCGACGAGCGTCTCGCCGCTCTCCGGCGAAACGAAATCCTCTATGATCTCAAGGCCCTCCATCGAACGCCTGAAGTTTGCGTCTCCGATGGTGACGCGCACCGGCCCCTCTTCGTCCTCGATGATGATCTCCGTCGCGGGGCTGCCGGGCTGCAGCAGCTCGCCAAGGCCCTCTCTCGTAAAGACGGCCTCTTTGAGGTCGCCCTCGGGCATGGCCTCTCCCGGGATATCGACGAATTTATAGTCCTTCAGGAAGGAGTAGGATTCATTCAGCGAATTATCGTTCTCCTCCCTGATCTCGGTTATCGCGTTTTCAAGGTCCTCTTTCCAAACAAGTTCGCCTGAGACGAAGGCGCTGTCGCCCTCCTTCACCACGCGCACGCGGTTGACCGGCGCGACCTTGCGGAGGATCGTTTCGATATGCTTGTCGTTGATCGAAACGCCCTGTGAGCGGTAGACCTCCTGGATGCCGTCAAGCAGGTAATGCTGTACGGCCTCAAGCCCTTCGACCTCGAGCAGCTGCTGCGGGTCGATGTATCCCTCGGTCAGCAGCATGCCCTTTGTGATCTGGCATCCCTCCTCAACTCCCGAAAGGAGGTTCTGGGATGCGGGGATGTTATAGGAGATACGCTCTTCCGTGCCGTCTTCGCCCTGCTTGGCGATGATCAGCTTGCGTTTGCCGTCCATCTCGCGGATCTCGACCAGCGTGCCGGTGTCTTCTGCGAGTATCGCCACCTTCTTCGGGCGGCGGACTTCAAAGAGCTGCTCGATCCTCGGCAGGCCCTGCGTGATGTCCTCTCCCGTGAACTGGCGGACGCCTCCCGTATGGAAGGTACGCATCGTAAGCTGCGTGCCGGGTTCTCCGATCGACTGGGCGGCGACGACGCCGACGGATTCGCCGATGGCGACCCGCTTGCGCGTCGCGAGGTCGCGGCCGTAGCAGGCGCGGCAGATGCCGTGGCGGAGGCCGCAGGTGAGCGGGCTGCGCACCCAGACCGAGGTGATGCCGAGCGATTCTATATATTTAGCCTTTTCGACGCTTATCTCTTCGTTTCTCTCAAGCAGCGGTTCGCCGGTCTTCGGGTTTTTAACGTCGGCTACGCTGATGCGCCCCGCGAGGCGTTCGGACATCGGGATGGTCGCCTTGCCGTCCTGCTGGAGCAGCGGACGGATCTCGACTCCGCTGTACGTGCCGCAGTCCTCATCCATCACGATGAGATCCTGCGCGACGTCGACGAGGCGGCGCGTCAGATAACCGGACTTGGCGGTACGGAGGGCCGTGTCGGCGAGTCCCTTTCGCGCTCCGTGCGTTGAGATGAAGTATTCCAGCGTGTTCAGGCCCTCTTTGAAGTTCGCGACGATCGGATAGCGGATGATGCGTCCCGATGGGTCGGCCATCAGTCCGCGGATACCCGCCATCTGGGCGACCTGTCCGCGCGAGCCTCGGGCTCCCGAGTCGACCATGATGCGCAGCGGGTTCGTCACCTGCATGCTGTCCATGATCTTGTCGGCGATGCGGCGTCCGGCGTCAGACCAGAGGATATCCTTCTGGCGCATGTACTCGTCCTCCGTGAGGATGCCCATTTCATACTGGCTGGTGAGATCCTCTTCCTGCACGAGCGTTACGTCAAGTATCTCCTTCTTCTCCTTCGGCACGATGACGTCGCCGACACCGAGGCTGATGCCGCTGACCGTAGACCAGCGGTAGCCGAGCGTCTTGATCGCGTCGAGCATCTCGACCATGCCGGTCTGCCCGACCTTGTCGTAGGCTTCGTCGAGGAGCTTGCCCATTTCTTTCTTATTTATAGTCTCATTTTTATATCGGAAGCCGGGATGCAGCGCACAGTTGAAGAGCACGCGTCCTGGCGAGGTCTCTATCCACTTCCCGTCCATCGTCTCGCATTCCCACGCGGGGTTCTTCATGAGCCGTATCCTGGAATTGACATGGACGATCCCATGATCGAGCGCCGAAAGGACGTCTTCCGTGTCGCGGAAGTACATGTCCTCGCCCTTGAGTCCCTCTCTGAGCGTAGTCAGATAGTAGACGCCGAGGATGATGTCCTGTGTCGGCGTGACGACCGGCTTTCCGCTCGCGGGCGAGAGCAGGTTGTTCGACGAGAGCATAAGCACCCTCGCCTCCGTCTGGGCCTCCAGCGAAAGCGGTACGTGGACGGCCATCTGGTCTCCGTCGAAGTCGGCGTTGAAGGCCGTGCAGACGAGCGGGTGGAGGCGGATCGCCTTACCTTCGATAAGCACGGGCTCAAAAGCCTGGATACCGAGACGGTGCAGCGTCGGGGCGCGGTTCAGCATGACGGGATGATCTTTGATGATTCCCTCGAGGATTCCCCATACCTCGTCGCGTCCGCGCTCGATGAAACGGCGCGCGCTCTTGACGTTCGGCGCGAGCCCGCTTTCGACGAGCTTGTGCATGACGAACGGCTTGAAGAGCTCCAAGGCCATCTGCTTCGGAAGCCCGCACTGGTATATCTTGAGGTGCGGCCCGATCACGATGACGGAACGGCCCGAATAGTCGACGCGCTTTCCGAGAAGGTTCTGGCGGAAACGCCCCTTCTTGCCGCGCAGAAGGTCCGTCAGGCTCTTGAGCGGGCGGTTGCCTGCGCCGAGCACGGCCTTTCCGCGGCGGCCGTTGTCAATGAGGGCGTCCACAGATTCCTGCAGCATCCTCTTTTCATTGCGCACGATGATCTCAGGCGCTTTGAGCTCCTGGAGCTTGCGCAGGCGGTTGTTGCGGTTTATGACCCTGCGGTAGAGGTCGTTGAGGTCGGAGGTCGCGAAACGTCCGCCGTCAAGCTGCACCATCGGACGAAGGTCCGGCGGGATGACGGGCAGCACGGAAAGGACCATCCATTCGGGACGCGAATCGCTCTTACGGAAATCCTCCGCCACCTGAAGCCGCTTGATTAGCTTTCGCTTTTTCTGGCCCGAACACTCGGCTATCTCCTCGCGGAGCTGGTCGACGAGCGTGTCGATGTTTATCTGGCAAAGCAGCGTATAGACGCCCTCAGCGCCGATCCCTGCCTGGAATCCCTTGTCATAGGCGGCGCAGATGATCTCTTCGCGCTCAAGAACGATATCCCCGCGCACGAAGGGCGAGTCGCCGCCCTCGATCACGATATAGCACGGATCTTCGATCGTCTCGGTCTCTTCGGCCGTCTGGAAGCGCTTCGGATATTTCTGCGCGTAAAGACGGAATTCGCTCTCCGAGATGACGTCGTTCTTCGCGAAGGGCAGACGCACGACGGCGGTGACGATATAGGCCTCCTGATTGTTGAGCACGGCGCGTTCGGCTTTCAGCTCGGGATCGCGCGCCAGCATCACCTTTTTCTTCGTATCCGAGACCATCTCGACGCTGTTTTCGGCGTCGCTCTCCTTATATACGCGGAAGGCCGGCTCGACCTTGAACAGATCGTCTCCGTAATCGCTGCGGAGGCGGCTGACCTGGGCCGCCGTGACGATGTCGCCGTCGTCCACGGGCACCTCTTCGACCTTTGTGATGCGGTAAGCCTCTTCGGCCTTGAATTTCGGGTCATAGAAACGGTGGATGCGCTCCTCCGAGGCCGACATCAGCGAACCGCGGCGCGCGAGGTCTATCCGGCGTCCTTCGTTGACCACCTTATAGACCTTCTCGCGGCGGCGCGTCGGGGCGAAGTAGACTACCTTTTCGAGCTCCTTTGTCGAGGCTCCCAGCAGAAGGCTGAGACGGCTCGGGATGCCGCGCAGATACCAGATATGCACGACCGGCGCCGCCAGCTCTATATGCCCCATCTTCTCACGGCGTACGCGGTTGTCGGTCACTTCGACGCCGCAGCGCTCGCAGACGACGCCGCGGAACTTCGGCCCGCTGCGCTTATATTTGCCGCAGGCGCACTCGTAGCTCCTGATGGGGCCAAAGATACGCTCGCAGAAAAGGCCGTCCTTCTCCGGGCGGAGCGACCTGTAGTTTATGGTCTCCGGCTTCTTGACCTCCCCGCTGGAGAGTTCCCTGACTCTCTCGGGAGAGGAAAGCTTCATTCTTACTCCGGCGATTTCATGACTCACATTTGCCATTAATCTTCATCCCCCTGCTCACCGGTCTGTGGCTCACTTTCAAATAGATCGTCGCTCAGTATGGCGGCGTCCCGTTCCTCGTCGGTCTCGTGCAGCTCAAGTCCGCTGTACTCCACCGAGCCCTCATGGAAGAGGTCGCTGACGCCCGAGGCCTTCGCCGGGACTGTCATATCCTGGTTGAAGACCGCGTCGAGGTCGTCTACCGTCGCGTCGGGCTTGAACGATACGTGGCGCGGGCTTCTCTCGTCCTCGTCGTCATTCAGGACGAGCTCGCCGAAGCTGCCGTCGGCGTACATGATCTCGACGTCCAGCGCCAGTCCCTGCAGCTCCTTGATAAGGACGCGGAAGGATTCGGGAACGCCCGGCTTCGCGAGATTCTCGCCCTTCACGATGCGTTCGTAAGTCTTGAGGCGGCCGCGGATATCGTCCGACTTCACAGTCAGCATCTCCTGCAGCATGTGGGCCGCGCCGTAACCCTCAAGGGCCCAGACTTCCATCTCTCCGAAACGCTGCCCCCCGAACTGCGTCTTACCGCCGAGCGGCTGCTGCGTGATAAGGCTGTACGGCCCGATCGAACGCGCGTGGATCTTGTCGTCGACAAGATGTATCAGCTTAAGCATATACATGACTCCGACCATTACCTGGTTCGCCATCGGCTCGCCGGTACGACCGTCGTATATCGTTATCTTGCAGTCGTCGCGCATCTCGGGATACCTGTTTTCCTGTACCCACTTGACGTCGTCCGCTATATCTTCGGCCGTCGCCGATTCGAAGACTGGCGTTACCACCTTATAGCCCCGCTGCATCGCGACGAAGCCGAGCATCGTTTCAAGGACCTGTCCGAGGTTCATTCGGCTAGGAACGCCCAGCGGGTTCAGCACCACGTCTACCGGCGTGCCGTCCGAGAGGTAGGGCATGTCCTCTTCCGCCATGATGCGGGAGACGACGCCCTTGTTTCCGTGGCGTCCCGCCATCTTGTCGCCCTCGGTTATCTTGCGGAACTGCGCGACATAGACCTTTACGACCTCGTTGACTCCGGGGCTCAGGTCCTCGCTGTTCTTTTCGCGGCTGAGGCGCTTGATCTCGACGACCTTGCCGCCTTCGCCGTGCGGCACGCGCAGGGAGGTGTCGCGCACCTCGCGCGCCTTCTCTCCGAATATCGCGCGGAGCAGCTTCTCTTCCGGAGACTGGTCGGATTCGCCCTTCGGCGTCACCTTGCCTACGAGGATGTCGCCGGCCTTGACCTCCGCGCCGACGCGGACGATGCCGTCCTCGTCGAGATTCTTCAGGGCGTCTTCGCCCACGTTCGGGATATCGCGCGATATCTCTTCCGGGCCGAGCTTGGTGTCGCGTGACTCGACCTCGTATTCCTCTATATGTATCGAGGTATAGAAATCCTCTTTTACCAGCTTTTGAGAGAGCAGGATCGCGTCTTCAAAGTTATAGCCCTCCCACGAGACGAAAGCGACGACGACGTTGCGGCCGAGCGCGAGCTCTCCCTGGTCGCAGGCCTGCCCGTCCCCGATTATCTCGTTGGCGTCGACATGCTGCCCGGTGTAGACGAGCGGACGCTGGTGGATGACCGTCCCCTGGTTCGAACGGCGGAACTTCGGCATATGATATTCGTCCTGCCCTCCGTCGTCCGTCCTGATGACTATCAGGTCGGCGTCGACATAGGTGACGGTGCCGGCTCTGCGCGATACGACGCAGGAGCCGGAGTCCTTGGCGATACGGTGTTCAATGCCCGTTCCCACGATCGGAGAATCCGGGAAGACGAGGGGGACCGCCTGGCGCTGCATGTTGGAACCCATCAGCGCGCGGTTCGCGTCGTCGTGCTCGAGGAAGGGAATGAGCGCCGTCGAAATGGAGACGATCTGCTTCGGCGATATGTCGAGGTAGTCGAGCTCCTTCGGGTCTATCTCTATAGTGTTGTCATGGTGACGGACATAGATGCCGCCTGTCGAGGACGGGAGGACGTTGCCCTCGTCATCCATAGGCAGGTCGGCGCGCCCGACATAGTATTCGTCCTCGTCGTCCGCCGAGAGATAGACGATCTCCTCCGTGACCTTGCCGTCCACCACCTTGCGGCGCGGGCAGACAAGGAAGCCGTAGTCGTTGATACGGGCGAAGGTGGCGAGAGAGGTGACGAGCCCGATGTTCGGGCCTTCAGGCGTTTCGATCGGGCAGACGCGTCCGTAATGCGTATGGTGGACGTCGCGCGCCTCAAATCCCGCGCGCTCGCGCGAGAGGCCGCCGGGGCCGAGGGCGGAAAGACGGCGTCTGTGCGTTAGCTCCGCAAGCGGGTTTGTCTGGTCCATAAACTGCGAAAGCTGTCCCGAACCGAAAAACTCACGCAGCGCCGCCGATATCGGACGGACGTTGATGAGATCCTTCGCCATCGCCGTGGCAAGATCCGGCGTCGTCGTCATACGCTCGCGCGCGATGCGCTCCATACGCAGAAGCCCGATGCGGACCTGGTTCTGAAGCAGCTCGCCGACCGCGCGCACGCGGCGGTTGCCGAGATGGTCGATGTCGTCCATGTGCTCGCTGCCGTCGCGAAGGCGGATCAGCCCCTTGATTATCGCCACGATATCGGTTACCGTAAGCAGCCTTTCCGAATTGGAAAGTTCGAGCTGCAGGCGGCGATTTATTTTGTAGCGTCCGACACGGCCTAGATTATATCTTCTGGAATCGAAGAATATGCTGGTGATATATTCACGGGCGTTCTCCATACGCGCCGGTTCGTTGGGGCGCAGCTTGCGGAAAAGCTCAAGCATCGCCGCGTCCGGCGTGTCGGTGTTGTCGCGCTCTATCGTCACGGCGAGGGCGGGATCGATATCCCATACCCATACCTTCGTGCGCCCGTGGTTCCAGAGGACCTCCATGTGCTCCTTTGTCAGGCGCGTGTTCTTGCGGATCTCCACGGCGCCGGAGCCGTCGTTCGCAACGATATCCTCCGCGAGAAGCATTCCGCGGACATCGTCGTCAACGAGATCCTTCTCGACCTCTTTGCCGTCAAAGAGAGAGATTATCTCGTCCGTACTCTGGATGCCGAAAGCTCTCAGCATCATCGTGACGGGAATCTTCTTGCGGTTGTCTATCTTTACGGAGAGAACGTCCCCCGGGGCGAGGTCAAACTCGATCCACGCTCCGCGGTCCGGGATCAGCTTCGCCACAAAGGTCTCCTGTCCCGGAATGCCGAGGTCCGCGCTGTAATAGACGCCGGCCGAGCGGGCCAGCTGGTTTACAACGACACGTTCCGTGCCGTTGATGATAAAGGTTCCCCTCTCCGTCATCGCGGGGAAGTCACCAAGATAAATTTCTTCTTCCTTGATCTCGCCGGTCTTCTTGTTTATCAGGCGGATCGTCGCACGCAGCGGTCTCGACCACGTAAGGTCCCGGCTGCGAGCCTCATCCAGACTGATAGGAACAGGATCGACATAATATCTTACAAATTCCAGAGCGAAGGAACCGTCGTAGCTCTCGATAGGGAAAATCTCATCGAAAAGCTCCTGCAGCCCCTGTGACGCGCGCATATCAGGCTCCCTGTCGGCCTGAAAAAACCACTGGTATGAGTTGCGCTGTACCTCAACCAGATCCGGAAGTGCTATCAAATTCTTCTCTTTACCAAAAACTACACGCCGCTCAAATGCTTTGCCCGAAGTCTGTTTAACCTGCATGGGAGCATCCTCCCCATTCGAGAATATGATGAGAATGTACAATCGTACAAATGAGGATTATAACAAAAAAGCGACAACTGTCAATAGACAGACGTCGCCTGTTTTTATTTTTTATGAAAATATTCTGCTGAAATCGTCGCCAAGTTTCCCGACAGCCGCTATTATGGACCCTCTCCGAGCCTTTTGTCAAGCGGCGGAACGGCTTTTGGGACCTTTCACATATTTGCGCGCCCGATATTTTCCTCCGCGCGCGCAAAAACTCGGCATAAAAAGCTGATGGGAGAATTTCTCTCTGCTCTTCCGTTTAAAACCTCACGATTGCCCCAGGCGGTGGAGACTGTATTTTACAGTCTACCTATTTTAAAAATATGGTCCTATAGGCTTATATCAAATATTCATTAGATATAAATAGTAAATATTCTAAAGTAAAAAGATACATTTATTATGGCGCGCGTCGTTTTGCCCCCTCCTAAAAACATGGTTCATATCCCGATTTATAAATTTATGCCGCACACAAAAACGTTAAATACTTTAGCACCCCTTTGGTATCTATAATATTGATAAAAAGTATTTATATATACTATGAGTCTTCAGGCTTATATATATTTCGCGGCGGTAAAAATATAATCTTCACGTAAGAGCAACGCACATTGACAATCCGGACCCCAAACAGCTTGGAATTCTGCGGCGACCCTGGACGGCAAGAAAGAGAGGTGAAAACCAACCCCCAGCCAATAAAGGAGAGCAGATTTTAAGGCGGCGGCAAGGCTGAAAAGGCTGACGACAAACATAGAGCAAGGAAACTTTGGAGACTTGAGTATGGATGCCGGCAACCCCTAAAGCGGAGCTTCCGCGTAATACAAAAAACTAAAAAACAACCAAGGGGGTTGTACAAGTAATGAAAAAGTTTATGGCAGTACTCGCAATGGTTGCCGTAGTAGCGTTCGCCGCTCCGGCACTCGCAGCAACAAACCCGTTCATGGACGTACCCCAGGGCCATTGGGCCTATGACGCGGTAGGTCTTCTCGCTTCCCGCGGAATCGTATCAGGATATCCTGACGGCGCATTCAAGGGCGCACAGCCCGCGACACGTTATGAGATGGCGTCAGTGGTAGCGCGCGCCCTCGTGGCGATCGACGCTGACAAGGCCAGCAAGCAGGATCTCGAACTCCTCAAGAAGCTCGTCATGGAATTCAAAGACGAACTCGACGCCCTCGGCGTGAAGGTCGACAAACTCGACAAGAGAGTCGCAGTCCTTGAAGACGGTATCGGCGGATGGAAGATCCGCGGTAATTTCCGCTTCGACGCGAAGTTCGGCGGCAGTGACAACGATGTGAATAATTACACGGCCAACGGCGAGGACAACGAATTTACGAAGAGCCGTTTCCGTCTGTTCCTCACGAAGCAGATCGACGAGAACACCTACTTCTACGCCCAGTACCGCACGGGCAGCGACTCCGCCGGCAACAAAGACGGCCGCGGCGATCTCCAGCACATGCGCTGGTCACATCTCTATGTGAACACGAAGCTCCCCTATGACGTAGACTTACGCGTCGGACGCTTCGCGGTCGACTTTGAAGACGAATATGGTCTCTATACCGACAACGATTCTATCTTCGGCGACTACCGCACCGACGGGTTCCAGCTCAGCAAGAAGTGGAACTCTTTCAAGGCAACGGCGATCGTCGGACGCAACGACAACTGGGGCAACGATTATGCGATGGACGGCACTTTGGGTGAAGGCACGTATATGAATTACGCCCTCGACCTCAACTGGCGTCCCAACGAGAAGTTCATGCTCGGCGCGACAGGTTATTGGTTCCAGGAAGATTCAAACTTTGTCGACGGCGACTATGACGTGAACGTCTACGGCTTCTATGCCGGATTCAAGTTCACCCCGGCAGTCGAGCTGAAGGGTATCTATTACTTCCAGGATCTAGGAAGCGACGTAATGACCTACGGTTACGGCGGAGTAAGGGCCGGAGATACGGAAGACAGCCCAAAGGCGTGGAAGGCCATCCTCGACATCAAACAGGACCTTCTCAAGTTCACGGGACTCTGGATCGAATACTCGCAGCAGGACAATACCTTCCTCGGTTATGAAAACCGCTATTCGATCGGCGGCGGCAACGGCAACTACGATTATGTCGGACGCAATATGATGTACGCGGATCCGTTCGGAACATCAAAGTGGTGGTTCGTGAAGGCCGACCAGAAGTGGAACGACAAGTGGAGCAGCTTCGTCCGCTTCGCGAACGTCGACTACGACACGGATTATCTTGACGACGCGACGGAATGGGGCCTCGGTGTCGGCTATCAGTACACCCCGGCTATCTATTTCGAACTCGCATACGACCAGGTGGACCACGGCGACACCAACCTGCTCGGCTTCGCCGGCACACAGGGCAAGGACCACGTCGTACGCTTCCGCACCAACGTCAGCTTCTAAGCTATCTGCTTTACGCAAAACAGAGACCCGCGAGGGTCTCTGTTTTTTACAAACGGCTTTATTCTTGTCCTATTTTCTCCCGTCTTCATTACAGACAAAATCACATAGACCAGGAGGTATTCAATTGAAAAAGTTTACTACATTTCTAATAATCATAGCGGCGTTGATATTTACTCTCGGCGACGCGCTTCCATCCGATGCGGACACGTTCGGCCAGGTGCTCCAGCGCTGGACGAAATCCCGCAAACATGTGGACGAGGACGGCGCCAATCTTGAAGTCAGAGCCACATACTATTCCGCCGAGTTCATCGAAGCGCTCGTGCAGAAAGAGGCAAAAGACAATCTCTGGACGCAGCAGGAGACCGACGACTATAAGTATAAGTTCCTCTCGAGCCTCAAGCTTGACGAACTGATACCGATACAGATCGAGTTCATCAACAACGGGCCGACGATGTTCCTCGGGCCGTTCGATATCATGGTGAAGCTGCGAATCGCCGGCAAGACCTATAAACCGACGGACTACGACAGGCGCTTCAATTTCAAGTTCCAGGGCAAAAAAGAGGGACTGATCTTTTTCCCGCGATTCGACGAGAAGACGGGAAAGGATCTATTGAAGGGCGTGAAGAATGTCAGCCTTGAATTCGTATCGGCGATAAGCCCGATACTCGAGGGCAAGACTATCAGCTTCATCTGGGATATTGACCGCGACGACCCGCAGGCGCTCTACAGGGGCAAGGCCGCCGACAAGCTGGAAACGGAACGCCTCTTGAAGCGTCTCGAAAAGCTTCGCAAGGACAAGGCCGAGGAAGAGGCGAAGCTCGCCTCCATCAACGGCGAGATATCGACCATCCAGGCAAGGCTGGACGAGCTCGCGAAACAGTAGGCGCCGGGGCAAATGCCAAACCGCCTGGGCAAACGCATAAAATGCCGGATAGGCTCGGCGCTGAACCTCTGACATTTGCCGCAGCGTTTGCCCTGTAAAAATCATTTTGATATGTTGCTATTTGTCAAATGGATACCATATAATCAACTCTCACGATCATCCACAAGGAGGCATCGGACCATGCGCAGAACAAAGGAACAGGCCAAGGAGACCAGACATGCTATCCTTCAAGCCGCCTGCGAGCTGTTTACCGAAGGAGATTTTTCACAGATAACGCTGAACCAGATCGCGGAAAGGGCCGGGCTGACTAAAGGTGCCATCTACTGGCATTTCAAAAATAAAAACGACATCCTGCTCCGTATCATAAAGGAGCTGTGCCGGATAGACGAACACGAGTTTTTTGAAGCTCTGGTTATGCCGGATTCCGCGGAAGACTTGAGCACGCTTTATAAAAAAGTGCTTGTGCGCCCGGACAGCGACATCCGTTACAGGATCGGGCACAAACTGCTGCGGGAGGACTATAAATGGCCGGAGGAGGTCCGGGCCCAGGCGAACGACATTATCGGCAAGTCCCTCGTACACGAAAGGGAGATGGTGGAGGGATTTATCACAAGAGCGCAGAACAGCGGCAGGATAAGGAGCGACGTGCCCCCAGAGAAGGTGGCGGTGATGATAACGACGCTCTTCAACGGGCTGAGGACGATGCAGATAGCAGAGAGACTTCCGGAGGAATTTCACGGGTGCCTGAATTTCGTCTTTGATTCTTTCACAAAGGAATTGGCGCCCGTGAGAATATAGCGGCCTTCGGTTTTCGAGCGCGCGTTTACTCCTGCTGATTCTTCGCCTCTTTCATCATCCGTTTGAAGATCGCCGAACAGTAGAGCGCGCCGAGAGGGTTGTGTGCTATGGCGCGGTCTTTCGCGGCGACGGGAACGACCGGAGCCTGTGAATATTTTATGAAGAGCGCGTCGTGGCCGACGCATAGCCCGAGCAGCAGATTCAAGTCCGTCTTCGCGGCGTTGAGCACTTCGGCCTGTTCGATCGGGTTGCAGGATATCGAGCCGACCTTGTCGCTCTCCATCGCGCCCATCTCCGCTTTGGGCACGCCGCAGACCTTGCAGTTGACGGTCGCTATCTCAAAGTAGTTTTCCAGTATCTGCGAGAGTTTGGCCGCCTCTTCCGAAAGGGCCGCGCAGAAGGCGAGGCCGAGTTTCCGATATCCCATCTTGCGGGAAAAGAGTATTATCTCCTGGATACGGTTGACCTCTCCATAATATTCCGCCTCGACCTCCGAGGCGGCGCGCATCATACGGCGGTCCTCCGTGTCGGAGTAGAGCGCGGCCGCGTCGCAGGATGTACAGGCCATTCCCTCTTTGCATAATTTTTCCGTACAAAGGTCACATCTCATCTATAGCGCATCTCCTTCATATTTTTTCATATCGGCGGGCAGCGGCGCCGTTACGGCTGCGCCGCGCAATACCGCGGGCAGCTCGCCGTCATCGGGAAAGATCACCGTTCTCGCGTGAAGCAGCGGGCGTTTCGCGCCCCGTCCGCTCCCATACTTCGCATCCCCCACCAACGGATGGCCGATCGCGGCCAGATGCACGCGCGCCTGGTGGGAGCGTCCGGTGACAAGCTCGGCCTCCACGACGCTGCGCGCGCCCTGGACGGATATCCTCCGGTAAAGAGTGAGGGCCGGCTGCCCATCTTTGTCCGGGCGGACCATGTTGGCGGAACCGTCCTTCAAGAGCGGCAGGTCGACGCGCCCGGATTCGTCGGCTATGCCCTCAACGACGGCATGATACAGCTTTCTTATCTTATGTTCACGTATCAATTCCGCGAGACGGCGCTGCGCGGCGCCCGTGAGCGCGATTATCACTGCGCCGGTGGTGTTCCGGTCAAGCCGCTGCACCGTCGCGGGCCTGTAGTCGCTGCGGGTCCAGCAAAGTTCCGCAAGCGCTCTCGTGATAAGCGAGTCGCCGCCTTTGACATCGGGCTGCGTGAGCAGCCCGGCAGGCTTATTTACGATCCAGAGATAGCCGTCCCTGTAAAGCGTCTCAAGAGGCGGCCTTTTTTCGGAAATATCTCCCTCATGGACATCGCAGCCGTTTCGTGAGGCCGAACCGGCTGCCTCCTCCCATGGCACATAGAGAAGCTGCCCCTCTTCGAGGCGCGCGTCGGCCTTCGTCTTTCTCCCGTTCAGCCGAACTTCTCCGGTGCGGACGGCCTTCATGATCGCCCCAAGCGGCACCTGCGGCCAGAGCGTGCGCAGCACCCGGTCGACGCGGCGGCCGTCGTTGTCCGCGGAAATCCTCAGCTCTCCGCCCATTTTATTTCTTCCAGAACCTGCGCTGAGTCGAGTTGTTCCACGCCGATATCGGCTGGTCTTCGGTAAGGTTCTTCACGGAATCGTGCCAGCAGAACATGCGGAAGTCAAGCTCGTCAGCCGAGGAAACTATCATCGCCTCCGGCGTCGCCGGTACGACGGGCGAGCCGAACTCGCGCTGTCCGTGATGAGAGAGAAGTATGTGGCCAAGGTGCATGCGTGTCTTATCCGTGAGGCCGAACTGCGCCGCAAGTTCATTAAAGCGCATGTATCCCTGCGCCACATGGTCGAGCAGCGCCCCCTCGACGGTCATCTCAGGGACGGAGATCATCCTGTAGGAGTCCAGCTTGCCGATATCGTGGAGCAAAGCTCCGGCGACGACAATATCGACGTCGACGTCATAGCCCGCCCCCAGCATCGAACCGGCCATAGACTTCGCGCACTCCGCGACGGAGAGCGTATGTTCAAGCAGGCCGTTCGCGTAGGCGTGATGGTGGCTGACCGCCGCCGGCCAATCGCGGAATCGGCTCCACAGCTCCCCGGTGAAGACCTTGCGGAGGAAATCGCCGGCCTCGCCGCCGCAGTCTCTGACAAGCGCCTCAAAGCGGGCGGTAAGTTCATCCAAAGGGATCGGCGAACGCGGCAGATAGCCCGCCGGCGGGTATTTATCCTGATTGAGCAGCGTCAGTTTGTTGAAATTGAACTGGAGCTGCCCGCGGTACTCCGCCGCCTTGCCGTTTATGCCAACCGTCTTTCCGACAAGCAGCAGTATTTTATCGACCGGCAAACGGTCGTCGTCGTTTTGCGGCTCGGCCTCCGACTTATCGAGCCACTGGGCGTCCGACCAGACTTTCGCCTCGATGCTTCCGAATGAATCGGAAACTGTCACGTCGTAATAGGGTTTTCCGTTTTTATCGCTCTTCTGCGAGAGGGCGCTGACGACAAAAATTGCCTTGAAGAGGCTGCCCGCGGGGAGCTTTCGCACCTCCTGGCTGTTGAGCAGCAGGTTAGCAGTCATCGTTTCATCTTCCTTCCATAAAACAAAATCATACGTCCCTATAATATCATCTTTTTATGTCATATAGCGCGCGCTCATAATAATTCCGCCTCTCTGGCCGCCGGAGCGCGTTCCAAACGCTGTACGGACAATTAATACATCAGTCCGCCGTACCACATACTTCAGGTAAAACGTGTATAATACGGTTATACCTTACTTTGGAGGGATTTTTCTATGAGCACAGTAAATTGGAACACAAGACTTTCAGAGATAGCGTTAAATGTAAAGCCGTCGCCGATACGCGCGCTTCTTAAGTACACAAAGACGCCCGGCGTCATCTCGTTTGCCGGCGGGAACCCCGACCCGGCGGTCTTCCCCGTCGCGGAGTTCTCCGAGGCCTCTCAGATACTGGCGCGCGAGGGCAAGGACGTTCTGCAGTACGGCGCCACGAACGGCTATGAACCGCTCAAGGAATATATCGCAAAGTGGATGGCCCCCCGCATGGGCCGTGAGACAAAATCCGACGAGATGCTGATCACCACCGGTTCGCAGGAGGGGATGGACCTTCTCTGTTCCGTGCTGCTCAACGACGGCGATACGATCATCGTCGAGGGCCCCACGTACCCGGGGGCGCTGCACGCGATGCGCAACCGCGGCGCGCGCTTCCTCTCCGTGCCATGCGACAAGGACGGACTCCGCGTCGACCTGCTGCCGCAGGTCATCGAGCAGGGGCGCAAAGACGGACATAATATAAAATTCATCTATTCGATCGTCAACTTCCAGAACCCTTCGGGAGCGACGCTCACCAAAGAGCGCCGCGCAAAGCTGCTCGAGATCGCCGAGAAATATGACCTCGTCATCTTCGAGGACGATCCCTACGGACACCTCCGCTACAACGGAGAGCATGTGCCGACCATCTTCTCGATGGATAAGGGCGGGCGCGTCGTCTATGCCTGCTCCTTCTCCAAGATACTGGCGCCCGGCACGCGCGTGGCGTGGATCGTCGGCGCGCCCGAGCTGATCCAGAAGATGGTGATGATCAAGCAGGGGACCAACCTCTGCACGAGCGTCGTCGCGCAGGCCCTCGTCTATGAATACTGCCGCCTTGGACACCTCGACGGCTTCCTGCCGAAGATCATCGCCCATTACGGCAAGAAACGCGACGCGATGGACGCCGCCTTCAAAAAACACCTGCCGGCCAACACCCGCTACCATACGCCGGAGGGCGGATTCTTCTTCTGGCTTCAGGTACCGGGCGTCGATTCGACCAAGCTCTTCATGAAGGCGATAGATCACGGCGTCGCCTTCGTCACCGGCCCCTCCTTCTACGCGGGAGAGGGCGAGGGGCTCGACTATATGCGCACCTGCTTCACCTTCGCACAGCCGGAGGAGATCGAAGAGGGCGTAAAGCGCCTCGCCGCCGCTATCAAAGAACTGTAAAGAGCCGTCTGCAGCGTAAAGCCGCAAAAATGCCGGAGGGCGCTTCGCCCCCCGGCATTTTTATTTACAGCGGCGCTTCGCGATGTTAGACTAAAATCCACGGGCCGCCGTAGGCGGACGCTTTGAAAAATGAAACATACGGGAGCGCGAAAAGATGGCGGAAGAGATAATTACGGCGCTGGCCACCGCGTGGGGAGAGGGCGGCATCGCGATAGTAAGGGTTTCGGGCGAGGGCTGCGCCTTGCTCGTGGATAAGATGTTCCGCGCGAAAAGGCGCTTCTCCGAACAGCCGGCGCGATACATGGCGCTGGGCACGCTGCACGCGAAAGACGGAACGCTGTTCGACGAGGTGCTTGCCGTGCGTTTTGAACGCGGGAACAGTTATACGGGCGAAGAGAGCGCCGAAATACACTGTCACGGCGGCGCGCTCTCAGCCCAGCGCTGCGTCGAGGAACTCTGCGCGCTGGGGGCGAGGATGGCGCTGCCGGGCGAGTTCACCAGGCGGGCCTTTGTAAATGGCCGTATCGACCTTGCGCAGGCGGAGGCGGTCGCTGGCATCATAAAGGCGCGCAGCGACGAGGCGCTGGCGGCCTCGGCACGCTCGCTGCAGGGCTCGTTCACCGAGCAGATAAGGGGGCTTATGGACAGCCTGACCGAGTTGACCGCGGCGCTGGAGGTCGACCTCGACTTTCCCGAGGAGGGAGAGGGCTTCATCACCGACGGCGAAAGCGCGGAACGGATAAAAAAGCTCTCAGGCCGGTGTGAAGAACTCCTCTCCGGCTGCCGCAGCGGCATGCTGCTGCGCGACGGCGTGCGCGCGGCGATCATCGGACGCCCGAACGTAGGCAAATCTTCGCTGCTCAACGCCCTGTTGGCGGAAAACCGCGCGATCGTCACCGCAACACCCGGCACGACGCGCGACAGCATCGAGGAGACCTTCATTTACAAGGGGCTGCCGGTACGGATAATCGACACCGCCGGCATCCGCGCGACGGAGGACGAGATAGAGGCGATCGGCGTACGGCGATCCCTCAAATCCATGGCGGAGGCCGATATTATCCTGAGGGTCATCGACAGCTCGGAATCCGCCGCGGAAGACGAGATAGGACCGCTCTCCGCCGAAAAGAAACAGATCGTCATCCTAAATAAAAACGACCTTTCCACAAGGACGACGGAGGCCGACGTCGAGGCGCTTTTCCCCGGCTGCCCGCGGATCTCGATCTCCGCCGCCGACGGAACGGGCGTTGACGAGCTGAAGGAACTCATCGTCCGGACCGCCCTCTCAGGAGGCTCCGTCTCCGGCGGCTGTTCTGTCACCGCGCGTCAGGTCGAATGCCTTTCAAGGACGAAGGAGGCCGTCGAGGCCGCTGGCGAGGCACTCCTCTCCGATTTGGGTGACGACCTGGTCCTTTCCTGTCTTGCCGAGGCCAGAGGGCAGTTGTCTTCGCTGCTCGGGCTTGACGCCAGCGAAGAGCTTCTCGACAAGATATTCGGCAGCTTCTGTGTCGGAAAGTGACGGCAAACTGCCGCTTCCCGGGAATGCGGCATGCCGTCCTACAGATGTATCAGATACAAAAATATGAATACCATTAGGTAAACTCTCATATAAAAAATGGAACATATTAAAGAAAACGAGGTAAAGATATATTCCATCTCCGCAAACAGCGCCGCCGCGCTTGCGGCGCGAAACGCGGAGCTGTCCCGCCGCCTGGCGGCGGGAGACGATCTCTGCGGCCTGTTCGATACGGAAAAATTCACGAACGACTCGCACAGGATGGCTTTTGCCGCCTCCGGCAGGACGGGGGTCATTGAATCGCTGAAAACATTTCGCGCGGCAGCGGTCAAAGGACAAAAACTTATATTCGCGATGCCGGGTCAGGGCTCATCCGGCCCGGTACCGCTAGAATATCTTTGCGCGTCCATGCCGACGTTCCGGGAATACATAGAGCGCGCGCAGGAACGGCTCACGGGCGGCGGCGCGCCCTCCGTGAAGGAGATCCTCTCTCGCGGCAAAGCGCGCGGCAGCATGGAAGAGCAGCTTTTCATCTTCATATACGGCACGGCGATGGCAATGCAGTATTGCGAATGGGGAGCAAAACCGGACATTGTGATCGCCCATTCTTTGGGGGAGCTGGCGGCGATGGTCGTCTGCGGCATGGCCTCTTACGAGGAGATGCTCGGCTTCGTCCAAAGGCGCGCGCAGATCATCGACGCCCTCGCGGGAGCCGGGGCGATGGTCCACGTAGCGGCGGATATAAGGGATACCTGCCGCGTGGCGGCATCATACGGAGGTAAGTTGTCTGTCGCCGCGGTCAACAGCCGCGGCTCCGCCGTGATCTCCGGAGAGATCAAGGCGCTCACGGCATTTGAGAGAGAGCTGGACCGCCTGTCTCTGCCGCATAAAAGGCTGCGTGTGCCGAAGGCGGCCCATTCGGCAATGATGGAGCCGGCGTTAGCGCCGATAGCGGCGCTTGACTTTCCGTCTGTCCGCGACGGCGTTTATCCTCTCTACTCCTCCGTGACCGGAGCCATGCTCTCGGCGCGGGAGGCGGAAACTCCCGCCTGGCGCGTCCGGCACTGCCGCGGAACGGCGCGCTTCGACCTCGCCCTCGCCGCGCTATCCGCCGGGCTTGGCGGAAACGAAGCCGTCGCCGTTGAATTCGGCGTCCACCGCGTGTTGGCGGCGGCCGCTATAAAAGCGATGCCTCGCGTCAAATGGTATGGAGCTTCCACCATGGCGCGCTATCATGATGGCCGCTCTCCCGAATACTGCTTCAAACGGGGAATTTTAGAGACCCTGGCCGCGTTGTGGGAATGCGGCCGCCTGCCGCGGGTTCAATCATTTCCTCACGCAATTTACAAATAAAAAATTATTTTGTAGAACATCAAAGAATAAACAGAATCCACGCCAAAGGGCGGAAGTTATGGTAATATATCAGATAGTCAGAGACTTAGGAGATGATCTTATGGAGCGGACGCAAAAGACCCTTAGATACACGGCGTTATGTCTGCTGGCCTCGCTTATGCTCTTCTCCATCATCGGAAACTTTGAGGGGCCTAACGACCCCTACAGGATGGCGTTCGGCGGCAGTTGGGCCGAAACAGCATCTTCCGTGGACACGGTCATCCAGAACGGCGGCCCGGTCATGCTCTCGGCGCTCCAGTCCTTCGTACAGACCGGGCGCAAAATGACAAAAGACGGGCCCGGCAGCTTCGCCCTCTCCACCATCTGCATGGAGGCCGATCCCTGCCAGGCCGGCTTGCGCCAGCCCCTGTTTTCAGCAAAAAACTTTTCTCCTGAAGAACGTTATATAAACACCATAAAAAAACTGGAATAAGACCTTTCTCAAGCAGGCGGCAGCTACCCAAAAGGCTGATGTCTTATCAGCCTCAGTTTCCCTGTTTTTTGAGAAAGGAGTCTTTATAATGGCGGCCAATTCCGAACGCATCGAAATGGCGGAGCTTCTGGACGACGAGATAAGCAGCGTCCGCAAGCCTGTCAATCTTTTTGATAAAATCACGGTCAGCTTCTATTCCATAGTATGCTTCTGCATGTCGATGCTGCTCATGCTCATTATCAGCGCGGCGACGATCATGCGCTACTTCCTTCAGATGGACCTCTACGGTTACGAAGAATGGGTCAAGATATTCGCCTTCTGGCTCTATTTTATGGGAGCCGGTTACGGCGCTTTCGCCGGAACCCACGTCTCCGCGGACCTCGTCCAGTCCTATATGCGCGAGAGCAGGACGAAGGACGCCGTTATCTTCATCCGCACGCTGATAACATTCAGCGTGACGCTGCTCTTCACATGGTACGGCTGGGAATTCTTTATCTTTGGATTCATGGGCCCGCTGGGCACCTTCGTCGCGCTTCCGCGCACGGTGGCCTGGCGCATCCCCCTCTGGAGCGCCTATATCTCGATATTCCTGGGGCTGCTCTCGATGTCGTGGTATTTTATGCTCGAGATGATCGCCGCGGGTAAAAAACTCTTCCTCAAAGGAGGAAACCTCTCATGATCTATATCGCGCTGATCATACTTATAGCCACCCTCACCATCGGCGTCCCCGTCCCCGTGAGCTTCATGGCCTCCTGCGCCTGGCTCATATTCTTCGGCGGCCCTGACGGAGCCGGCTACCAGGCGACACAGCTGCTCCCCTACGGCTTCACCCAGATGAACTCCGTCTCCCTTATCGCCATCGCGATGTTCATCCTCGCGGGCGGCGTGATGGAGCGCGGCAAGATCGCCGAAAAGCTCATTGATATGGTCGACGTCTTCGTCGGTCATATCCGCGGCGGCCTCGGCATCGTCGCGGTCGTATCCTGCGCCGTATTCGGCTCCATCTGCGGCGCGGCCTGCGCGACGCTCTCCTGCATCGGCGCGATCATGTTCCCGCGCCTTCGCTCCGGCGGCTACCCGATGGGACACGCCTGCGCGCTGATGGCCAACGCCTCGCTGCTCGGGCTGCTCATCCCGCCTAACGCGACGCTGATCATCTTCGCCTGGATAAGCGGCATCTCAGTGCTCGCCTGCTTCCTCTCCACAGTCGGGCCCGGGATCATCACGATAATCCTGCTCAGCCTCATCAACGTCTGGATGCTGCGCAACAATAAAGAGGTCTTCGTTGAGGTGAAGCGCACGGGCAAAGAGCGCATGGAGATGTTCATGAAACGCGGACGCCTCGCCATTCCGGCGCTCGTCATGCCGGTAATGGTCCTCGGAGGCATCTACGGCGGCGTCATGACGACGACCGAAGCCTCCGCCCTCGCGGTGCTTTACTGTATCCCCATCGGGCTCTTCGTATATAAGGGACTCAACTGGAAGACGCTCTTCAACATCATCGTCGAAAGCGCGATAACGACCGGCGTCATCATGGTAATGCTCTATTCCGTCTCGATGCTTTCGCGCCTCTACATTCTTGAAGATCTTCCCGGACGCGTGCTGCACCTCTTCTATTCGATCTCGACCAACCCCATCGTCGTCATGATGATGATAAACGTCTTCCTCGTGCTGATGGGAATGCTGATGGACGACATCAGCGTCGTCGTTCTGACCACGCCGATCCTGCTGCCGATCATCATGGACCTCGGCTTCAATCCCGTCCACTATGCCGCGATCGTCGGAGTAAACACGGCGCTTGGCTGCATCACGCCGCCCGCCGCGCCGGTATTGTACCTCAGCGGACGAGTGGGAGGAGCGCCTATAAACGAGATCATGAGTCCGGCGCTGAAATTCATGGTCCTCTGCTGGGTGCCGGTGCTGCTGGTTACGGCCTATATACCGAAGGTCGTGCTCGCGCTGCCGCACTTCATCCTCGGCGTGCCCTGGTAAAACTATGGAGGAGTGCAGGGGCCGCCGGTGCGGCCCCTGTTTTTGTTATCCGGCGCGTTTTTGCCATCGCTGCGCTTCTCGGATATAATAAAAGGCACGGTTTAGCAGCGAAATCAAGTTTGTATATCGGTGGATCCGACATCGGCGAAGGGAGCTTCACCATGAAATTCCTGCATCTGTCAGACCTGCATCTTGGCAAACGCGTCAACGAATTTTCCATGCTTGAGGATCAGGAGCATATACTTGAGGAGATACTCGCGGCGGCCGCGGCGGAAAGGCCCCAGGCCGTCCTTATCGCGGGCGACATATATGACAAGCCGGTGCCTCCCGCCGAGGCGGTGCGCCTTTTCGACTCGTTTATCTGCCGCCTTTCGGAGGCGGGGATCGCGGCGCTCGTCATCAGCGGCAATCACGATTCTCCGGAGAGACTGTCTTTCGGCTCGCGCGTGATGGCGCGCGGCGGAATATATATCGCGCAGGCCTTTCAGGGCACGGTCCAATGTGTGACGCTGGAGGACGAGTACGGCCCCGTGAATTTTTACCTGCTTCCCTTCGTGAAACCCGCAATGGCAAAACCATTCTTCCCCGAAGAGGTATGCGGGGATACGCAGAGCACGGTGGAAACGATCCTGAGGGATATCCATCTGGACGAGGGCGGCCGCAACGTCCTTACGGCGCACCTTTTCGTGACGGGCTGTCCGCGCTGTGACTCGGAAGATGTCGTCGTCGGGGGCGCGGAGGGCGTACCGGCGGAAATTTTCAACGCCTTCGACTACACGGCGCTCGGGCACCTGCACGGGCCGCAGACGCTGCCGGACGGCAAGGCGCGCTATTGCGGCACGCCGCTCAAGTACTCCTTCTCCGAGAGCTGCCAGCAAAAGTCGCTGACGGTCGTGGAGCTGCGCGAAAAGGGTTCTCTGACGGTGCATACGCTTCCGCTCACTCCAAAGAGGGACCTGCGCGAGATCTGCGGCGGCTATAACGAGATCGCCTCAAAAAATTTTTACGACGGCCTCGACACCGGCGATTACTTCCACATCACACTCACCGATGAAGAGGATGTGTTCGACGCGGTCGCCAGACTGCGCTCTATCTATCCGCGCATTATGCGCCTCGATTATGACAATAGCCGCACACGTTCACAAACGGACGTGTTCACCGCCGCGCGCGCCGAGAGCAGAACTCCGCTCGAACTCTTCGACGAGCTCTATTTCAAGCAAAACGGCGCTGAGCTGACGGAAGAACAGAAAAGGATCGTATCGTCGCATATCGAAGACATCTGGGAGGACGCTCAATGAGACCGCTAAAACTTACGCTCTGCGCCTTCGGGCCATACAGCGGCAAGACCGTCATCGAGATGGACAGGCTCGGCGAAAGCGGCCTATATCTCATCTGCGGCGACACCGGCGCGGGTAAAACCACCATTTTTGACGCCATCACCTACGCGCTTTACGGCTCGGCGAGCGGCGAAATCCGCGAAACGGAGGCTTTCCGCAGCAAATACGCGGAGGCCTCTGCCCTGACTTTTGTCGAACTGGAGTTCCTGTACGACGGCAAAAGATACACTGTGAAGCGCAACCCTGCCTATCTGCGTCCTAAACAAAAGGGCAGTGGTTTCACAAAGGTGGCTGCCAATGCCGAACTGTATCTGCCGGGAGGCGGCGTCTGCTGCGGCTTCAGGCCGGTCAGCGACAGGATAAAGGAGCTAACGGGCCTTGACAGGGCCCAGTTCTCGCAGATATCGATGATCGCGCAGGGTGAATTTCTCAAGCTGCTGCTGGCCTCGACGGATGAAAGGGGCGCTCTTTTCAGCCGTATACTAAAGACAGAATACTATCGAAAGCTGCAGGATAAGCTGAAAGAGGAGGCGGCGGCACGGGAAAGGGCCTGTACCGAGTTGGGCGGCGCTATCGCGCAGTATATGGACGGTGTCGAAACACCTGAAGACGAAGAACTGCGCGAGGCGCTGAAAAGGGCAAAGGGCTCTCCTCCGGAGGAGGCGCTGGCCTTAGTCCGCGAACTGCTGCGGCTCGACGGGGATACTGACGACAAGCTCTCGTCGGAGCTGCGCGAAACGGAGGAGGCGCTGGCAGCACTCGGCGCCGGACTGGTCCGCGCCGAAGAGGCGGAGAAAACCAGAAAAAACCTTACCGCAGCAAAGGCTGACCTGACGGAGAGAGAAAAGGAGCTGACGCTGCTCACGGAAGAAAACAGCTCCGAAGAGCAAAAAGAGACACGGCGTCTGGCGCTGGCCCATGAGATCGAATCTATCAGGGATGAACTCCCCGCCTGCGACGAGCTTGCGGCGCGCCGCGCAAAACTGGAAGCGATAAAATCGGCGATCAGCAAGGACAAAGAGGAAATAGAACGCCGGCAGGCAGCGTTGGCAACGCAGGCCGCCTCGACGGAGAGCCTTAAAGCGGAGCGCGCGGGACTCAAAGAGGCGGCGGCGGAAAAGGCGGCCCTGGAAGCTGCGCTGGAGGCCGCGCGGAGCCGTTCCGCAGTATTGGCGGCCATCCTGAGCTCGGCCGGGCGGCTGAAGAGTATGAAGAGAGAGCTGCTGGATGCAAAAGAGGCGAAAGAAAAATCGCTTGGCAAATATGCGGAAGAGGAAAGGTCCGGGAACGAGCGGCTGAGGGCGGTCAGAGAAGATGAGGCGCGGGCTAAAAATGAGGCCGCGGCACTGCGGGAGGCGGATCTCACATTTGAACGGCTGAAAAACAGCCGCCAGGAAAGCGGAGAGAGGGCGCGGCGGCTGCGCGAGATAGAAGAGAGGCTTGCCGAGCAGGACGCGGCGCTGAAAAAACTCGCCCTAGCCCGGAAAGGATTTGCCGAGGCCGAGAGCCGCTATGAGACCGCGAGGGACAGTTATGAAGATAAAAACCGCCTCTTCCTCAACGCGCAGGCGGGCATCCTCGCTTCGGCGCTGGAAGAGGGGCACCCCTGCCCCGTCTGCGGCTCACGCGATCACCCGTCGCCCGCTTCGCTCGCAGGAGAGGTACCGACGGAGAGGGAGCTCAAAGAGGCGGCAAAAAATAAGGGCGCGGCCGAAGAAAAGTACCGTTCGCTGAGCGCGCTGGCCGGCGGCCTGGAGAGCGAAGCGCGCGAAAAGCGCGGAGTGACAGCCAGACTGGCAGAGGAAATCCTCGGCGAAACCTCCGCGGACAAAATCCTGCCGGCGCTGGAGGCAAAACGCTATGAGAACAAGACTCTCCTCATCTCTTTAGATGAGGCCCTGACGGCGGCGGCCAAAGATATAAAGAACAGGAACGAATCAGAACAAAAGGCCGCCGCATTCGCCCAAGAGATAAAGATGCGCGAAGAAGAGCTGTGCCTCCTCGCCGAAGAATGGCGGCAGGCGCAGGCGGAGGCCGATAACGGAATCAGCAGGCTTGCCGGGATGATCGAAGCGGACGAACGTTCACTGACGGAAGATTGCGGCAAAGTCCTGGCGGAATGCGGGCTGGATAAAGCAGAGGCCCAAAGCGCGGCGGAACTCAAAGAGGCGGAAAAGACCGTCTGTGAGACCAAGAGGGCGATCGCCCTTGCCGCGGCAAAGATCGAGAGGACACGGGAACTTGAGACGCTCATCCCCGCGGGGGAGGAGCAAAGAAACACGCTCGAACAGGCGATCCGCAGCGCCGAAATAAAACTGACGGAGGCTGCTGGGGCGCTTCGTGCCGAAGAGGACAGCGTGCAGGCCCTGTCGCTGCGCCTGCCATACGCCGGCAGGGCCGAGGCAGAGCGTGCGGTGAAGGAGAAGGAAAAAGAGCTGGAGTCCATGAAGGCGGCTCTCGCTAGGAGCCGCCTGGCGCTCCAAGGCTGCCGCACAAAACGCGACGAGGCGGAGGGTAGGGTCAAGGGACTTGAAAAAGGCCTCTCCGGCGCTGAAGAGACCGACGCAGAAGAGCTCAAAAAGGAACAGGCCGCCGCCTCGGCGCGCAAAGAGGCGCTGGCGCTTGAGCGCGGCGTCGTCGCTGCGCGCCTCAGCGTCAACCATAAGGCGGCCGCCGGCCTTTCCGCGAAGAGCAAAGAGCTGGCGGAGGAAGAAAAACTCCGGCGGCTGCTCAAACCCCTTGCCGAGACCGCCAACGGGACGCTGAACGGCAAGCCAAGGATCATGCTTGAAACCTACGTCCAGATGGCCTGCTTCGAGAGGATCCTCCAGCGCGCCAACGTGCGTTTTATGGTCATGTCATCAGGGCAGTACGAGCTGAAACGCAGGGAAAATGAGGAGACTTTGAAGGGGAAGATCGGCCTGGATCTCGACGTCGTCGATCATTACAACGGCACGGTCAGGGGAGTAAAGACTCTCTCGGGAGGCGAGTCGTTTATGGCCTCGCTTTCGCTGGCGCTCGGCCTCTCCGATGAGATACAGTCGGTCGCGGGCGGAGTGAAGCTCGACACGCTATTCGTGGACGAGGGCTTCGGCTCGCTCGACGGAGAATCGCTCGAACAGGCGCTCAAAGTGCTGGCCTCGCTCAGCGAGGGACGACGCCTCGTAGGCATAATCTCGCATGTCGGCGAACTCAGGGAGAGGATAGAAAAACAGATCGTGGTCACCAAAAACGGCGCCAGCGGCAGCGAGGCTGAGATCAGGAGTTAGGGAATGGCCGCCGAGCGGCGGCCGCGGCTCTTAACGCAAAAGAGGGGCTGCGGATAAGGACCGCGCCCCTCTTTTTATTTTTCTGGATCCGGCTTTAATAGGCCTTGGCGAAGATCGCCTTTCGCGCGCCCTCTTTGCCGGTGTAGAAGCATTTGCCGCGCTCCTCGGAATGGGCGAAGGGGAAGCAGCGCGGCGTCGCGCCGGTCGCCTCTTTTATCGCCTTTTCGTCCTCTTTCGTACCGTCAAAGAAGACTTCGATAAAACCGCCCTTCTCCTCAAGAAGCATCTTGAACTCTTCAAAGCTGTCAGCCCTGTGGGTGTTCGCGAGACGGAACTCCAGGGCGCGGCGATAGAGGTTCTGCTGTATCTCCTCAAGCAGCGCGGGGATCGCCGCCGGCGCGTCGGCCCAGGCGATCTCCAGCTTCTCGCCGGTGTCGCGGCGTACGACGCGGAGCTTCTCCGCCGCGTATTCTTTTTCTCCTAGTTCAAGACGCAGCGGCACGCCCCTCTGCAGGTGCGAGAAGAAACGGTCGCCGGGGCGCATGTGGAACTGGGAGTCTATGCTGACAAAGCGTCCGCCGAGCGCTTCATTGAGCGCCGCCTTGAGCTCGGCGGCCTTCGGCATAAGCTCTTTTTCTATCTTCTCGCCGCTCGTCGAAATTGGAACGATGACCGCCTTGACGGGGGCGATGCGCGGCGGCAGCACAAGGCCGTCGTTGTCGGAGTGGGTCATGATGATCGCCCCGATGAGGCGCGTGGAGACGCCCCAACTGGTCGTATAGGCAAACTCCATCTCGCCATCCCTGTTCTGGAACTGTATCTCGAAGGCTTTTGCGAAGTTCTGGCCGAGGTAGTGGCTCGTGCCGGCCTGCAAAGCCTTTTTATCGCTCATCATCGTTTCGCAGGTGTAGGTGTTGTCGGCTCCGGGGAAACGCTCTCCCTCCGTCTTCTCTCCCTCAAGGACGGGCAGCGCGAGATAGTCTGTCATGATGCGGCGGTACACCTCGAGCATACGCAGCGTTTCCTCGACGGCCTCATCCTTGCTCGCGTGGGCGGTGTGCCCCTCCTGCCAGAGGAATTCCGAGGTACGCAGGAAGAGGCGCGGGCGCTTCTCCCAGCGCATGACGTTGCACCACTGGTTTATGAGGATCGGCAGATCTCGCCACGACTGGACCCACTTGCTGTACATGTGGCCGATGACGGTCTCCGATGTCGGGCGCACGATGAGCGGTTCCTCAAGCTCTTCGCCGCCGGCATGGGTGACTACGGCGCATTCCGGCGCAAAGCCCTCTACATGCTCCGCCTCTTTGGAGAGGAAGGACTGCGGGATGAGCAGCGGAAAGGCGGCGTTGACGTGCCCCGTCTCTTTGAAGGCGTCGTCAAAATGCTTCTGAACGAGCTCCCAGATCGCGTAGCCCGTCGGGCGCACGACCATGCATCCGCGCACCGGCGCGTAGTCCGCCATCTCCGCGGCGCGGATGACGTCGAGATACCACTGCGAATAATCTTTTTCTTTCGGTGTGATGTTTTTTGCCATTTATAAACTCCTCCATACGCTCTTGGTCATATATTTTTTCGTTTACAGTTGCATTGTATTTTACCACTCTTTTAAGGAATTTTGCGATATGGAATGACAGCATTCACTGGCAAACGCGTCGAGCTTTTCCCGCAAAGATATCCCTTGCTGTTCATGCGCATGACAAAAATCGCTTTAGTACATTAACCTAACTTGACATTTTCGCGATTTAGCGTATCCTTTTTAATATAGTCCCTGATTAAAGCTCTAAAATACGGAGGCAAAACTATGTCAAACCAGTGGAAAGACGAATTCACCGACCAGCTTTGCGATTCCATAGTCGCTATTACAGACCGTGACGAGGCATACCGTTTTCTTGAGGACGTCGCGACATTCTCCGAGATCAAGGCTTTCTCGCAGAGGCTCCAGGTCGCCAGCCTTCTCATCAAGGGTTTCTCCTACCCGCAGATCGTGCAGGCCACCGGCGCCAGCACCGCGACGATCAGCCGGGTAAAGAAATTTGTCGAGTACGGGGCGGACGGATATCGCGACGTGCTGCGCAAACTTGAAGCCGCGAAGACGAACGAGGGAAAGTAGCGCCGCCTGAAATGCCCGAAAAAAGAAAGATATTCCTGCCCTTCGCGCCATCCGACCTATCGGCGGCGGCAGAGCTGATCGCGGACGGCGCGGTCTATTATACCTGCGCCGTCCCGGAAATGGCGGCGGAGCTGGAAAAGCGGCTGCGGGAGATGTCCGGCTGCGCGGGAGGATGCGTAACGGGAGAGATGACGCTGGAGGCGATAGCGCCGGCGGTCGTCGGCTGCGCGGAGAACCTCGGCGCGATCGACAGGCTCATCTATATGCCGGAGCTTACGGCGCGGGGCGAACTATTCCTGGACCTCTCCGAGGATGATTTTACGGCGCACACGGCGGCGATAAACGGACTCTTCATGCTCTGCAAATGCGCGCTGCCCTACATGATGGGCGGAGAATCCCCGGAAATCATCGTCAGGCTGCCGCACGGACAGAGCAATCTCATCTCCGAAATGTACCGTTCGGCGGCGGAGGCCGTCGCAAAGAGCATGAACAATGAACTTGCGGAGTACGGCGTGCTCGTAAAATTAATCTAAAGAGCCCTCCGCTCTTAAAATGATGGCATAAGCGGCCAGATCGTCTATGTTTCTCGGCGGCGTGCGCAGCGAGAGCGGGACAAGTTTCATTATTCCGCCCGGCGGGTGCAGCCGCCAAAATATTTTCCGCGCCTCAAGCGTAGTGCCGTATTCATCTGTTTCGCTGTATTCAAAGGGAAAATCTTTTGCGAATTCTTTTGAGGAGGTGCCGTCGCCGATGCAGATCTTTTCGGCGCGGCGTCCCGCGAGATTTTTCACCGCGCCCTCCATGCGCCATTCTCCGAGAGGGCCCCATTCCCCCGCTTCAAAGGCACTGATAAGGACGGCTCGTTTCTCGGCGGGGACTATCGCCGAAAAAAGCAGCTCCTTCCCCTCGACGAAGGCGACGCCTATCTTCCAGCGCCCGGGATCAATTCCCGCGATCACCGAAAATGCCCCTCTCCACCGATTCCCATCGTGGATACATCCACATCCACTGATCTGGATGCGCGCGGATCATCTCCGATATGACGGCGTTGAGGTCGTCGGTGCTTGCCTGCATATCCTTGCCGAAGGGCTCCCCGCCGCGGCCCTTCATCGGCGGCAGCAGCGTCAGCTCAAAACTGATACCGTCCGGCCGCCGCACGCAGGCTCCGGGGATGACGTCGCAGCCGAGCTTCGCGGCAAGCTTCGCCGGGCCTACCGGCGTGCTTGCCGCGAAGCCCAGAAAAGGCGAGACCACGCCCAACTCCTTTGCGTCCTGGTCGACCGGGACGGCGACTATCTCCCCGTTTTGCAGCGCCTTCATCATCGATTTGAGGTCGCTCGCCTTGCCCAGCGCCTTGGAACCGCCGGCGCGGCGCAGCTCTTTGATAAGTTCGGTTATGCGCTCGTCCCGCTGGTCGGCGCCGAGCGAATTTATCGGCAGCCCCAGATGCGCGAGCCAGCATGCGGCATATTCCCAGTTGCCGATATGCGCCGTGGCAAGTATCGCGCCGCGCCCGGATTTTACCGCTTCGAAAAGGTGCTCTTGTCCGCTGCTGTGCATCAGCGAATCTATCTTGTCCGCCATGACCGGCATCCGCGCGAATTCCGCGGCTGCGCGTCCAAAGTGGCCGTATGAGCCGAGCACGATCTCCAGCGCCCTTTCGCGGGAAACTCCCAGTATCTTCGCACAGCGTTCCTGCGCCTCGGAAACTTTCTTATGGGAAAAACGTCCGACAAGAGAACCCAGCGCGCCTCCAAGCGCGACGGCCCTCTCATGCGGCAGAGCGCAGACCAGTTTTCTGAATGTATTGAGCGAGTGCCATATTAAAGGCTGACTTTGTGCCATAAAGTTTTCCTTTCAGTGTTTCACTATTATATTGGCAAGGATGGGCACCACGACAAGCACCGTCACGATACGGCAGATGTTGAAAAGGACGGAGATCGCGGGGTTGGCGCCGATGTCCACCGCCACCACGGCAATGCCCGTAAGCCCTCCCGGGGTCGTCGCGAAGAGAGACGTGAGAAAATCCATCTTGCAGAAATGGGCGAAGAGCCAGGCCAGGCCGAGTGTGAAAGCAAGCAGCAGCAGACTGTAGGCTATCGCCGCGGGAAGGTATTTAGGCAGCTCCCGGAGCGAGGAAAAGTCGCTCCCGCGCACCAGAACATATGCCACAAGCGCCTGGGAAAGGTAGGAGAGCCAATCTATCTTGGGATCGAGCCCCATGGTGAACGCTCCCTTGACGATGAGGCCGCCCAGAAGACCGCCGACCATCGCTCCCGCGGGAAAGTTCAATTTATAACCAAGCCCACTGCCCAAGGCTACGGCAAATATCGTGTAGAATTGTGAAGACAAATTCTCCACCCCTTTCTTCATCATAGAATTATATAATAAAAAAGCAACATCATTCGCACTAAAACCCTCGTAAGAAGTACATGCTTGTAAATGGAAGGAAAAATCTATTCAATTAAGATATGTAACGTACATCTATAGCCGTTTTGTTTCTTCTTCCAGAAATTTTTCCCTCCGTCAGCCTATGATGTTTTTCGCACAGCCATAGCCCATTCTCCATTTTATCGCTACCGCCTTTATGATGCGGTTTTATATGGGCAGCTTGAATAACGCCTTCGCATTCTATATCTGTCATAAAATTAGGCAAATTTTTTATATGATGAAATTCGCACTTTCTTTCTATATTTCTCATGCTTCTATTCAGTGTGGCATCTCTGGAAAAAAGTGGCTTGCTGGGATACAACCACATAAATAAATCCCAAGAAATATCTATTATTTCTGATATATTTTCTGTGGTAAACTTATTAGCAATAAGGAGATAATATGTGTTACCTAAATTAGCTTTACTTGAATTTTTTGCAGAGAAAACCGTTTTTGCAAAACCATATTGACTTTCTACCAAATCAATCTCTTTCAGAAATTCATCCATTGATTCGGTGGATATTTCAAAGGTTTCCTTTGTATCCCTGTTTTTATTAAAGATCGTATAATACATATAATTACAATCTCGATATTTTCCTGTTTTTTCTAAAATACTTCTAAAAACATCGTAATCAAAGTTTTGTTGAAAAAATGAGAACATTATCGGTGAGTGCACGATAATAAACATTAATTCTTTATAGATAAAACTCGGCTTCCTAAAACAAAAGCCTGACCTATATCCAACCTGCCTGTTTCTGTCCGCTTTTTGAAAATATGAAAAAGCTATATCTATCAGATAATAATCTTTTTTATTTTTCACCTGTCTGATAAGAGCCTCGCGGCCAAGCCTTTTAGATATTACATCAAATAATATGTCAACCTCATGCGGATGTTGACTCAACATTCGTTTATATCCACATCGCCTCCTCATATCATCAATAATTCTTTTGACTCGACGCATATAAAACCTCCTTTCTAGCATCATTTAAATAATATTAATTAGTTTTATAAATATAAATCCTATAAAAGGCTAGCTTAGCGCTGTTTTTTTATTGACTTTTAAACTTTTTCACCTCCCCGTTGCCGGCATGCGCGATACCGAGAAGACCGCCGACCATCGCTCCCGCGGGAAAGTTCAATTTATAACCGACGCCGCTGCCGAGAATAACGGCAAATATCGTGTAAAATTGCGAGGACATCAAGCACACCTCCTGTATCGATAGATTATACAATAAAAATCGGCCTCTCCCGCGTGGAAGAGGCCGATCGTCCGTCAATTATCCTTCATTACGCTGAAACTTCTTCAAATTTCTCCGGCAGCTGACCGTCGTGAGAGCTCTTTTTGAAGTAGACTATCATCAGCGCGATCCCAACGATCGCGGCGATGCTGATCCAGAAATCATGGTGGATAGACAGCAGCGCGATAACGCCAAAAACCACCCTTTCATAATTTTTGAGATCCCTGTAGAACCATCCCTCGAAGGAACCCGCCAAAGCGACCACGCCAAGAACCGCGGAAATTACAAGGACGACAAGCTCAACGACCTCAACATTATGCAGCAGCAGCATGGGGTTGTAGACGAAGCAGTAGGGCAGCAGATAAGAGGCCAGCGCGATCCGCGTCGCCGTCATCCCTGTTTTGGCCGGGCTCGCTCCCGCAATGCCCGCGCCAGTAAACGCGGCGAGACATACCGGCGGCGTGAGGTCGGCCATGATGCCGAAGTAGAAGACGAAGAGATGCGCGGAGAGCGGCAGCACCTTCATGCCGATCAGCGCCGGGGCGATGATCGTACTGCAGACGATGTAGTTCGCCGTAGTCGGCAGCCCCATTCCGAGGACGAGGCAGGCCACCATCGCCATCACCAGCGTCAGCATCAAGTTCCCGCCCGATATCTCGATTATGTTGTTGGAGATCGTAAGGCCAAGCGAGGTCAGCGACGAGGTGCCGACAATGAACCCCACGAGCGCGCAGGCCAGCGCCACGCCGAGCCCTCCGCGCGCGCCCTCCACAAGCGCGTTGAAGTTATCTCTAAGCGTCATCCTCGTATTCTTTTTCAGCGAGCTCACGATAATGACCGACACGACGCCGATAAACCCGGCGCGCAGAGGGGTGTACTTCAACAACAGCGTGACGATGACGACGATCACGGGAACCAGCAGATGACCGTCGTTCCTCATTACCTCTCCCACGGACGGCAGTTCGCTCTTAGGAATGCCCTGCAGCTTTTGCTTGCGGGCCCGGATGTGGACATTCGTGAATATCGCCGTGTAGTAGATGAGAGCCGGAATGATCGCGGCGGCGGCGATCGAAAGGTAGGGGATGTTGAGGAACTCGCTCATGATGAAGGCTCCGGCGCCCATGATCGGCGGCATCAACTGGCCGCCGGTGGAGGCGCAGGCCTCGACCGCGCCGGCGTAATAGGGGGGATACCCGACCTTTTTCATGAGCGGGATGGTGAAGGTGCCCGTAGTCGCGACGTTGGCGACGGAAGAGCCGTTGATCGTGCCGAGCAGCCCGGAGGCTACGACCGCCACCTTCGCAGGGCCGCCGGGCTTACTTCCGGCAAGGGCAAGCGCAAGCTCGTTGAAAAACTTCGCGCCGCCGCTCTGCGAGAGATAGGCGCCAAATATGATGAACACGATGACGAAGGTCGCAGAGACTCCGAGCGCGAGTCCGAAGATGCCCTCGGGAGTCAGATACATATGCTGTATTATGCGGCTCAGCGAATATCCGCGTATTTGGAATATCCCGGGCGCGTAATTGCCAAAATAGCAATAGAGCAGGAAAATCACGCTCATGCAGGGCAGTACGTTTCCCACTACGCGGCGTCCCGCCTCGAGGACCAGCAGTATGGCGGCGATGCCGAGGTATATTTCGTAATCGATCGGCTCCGCTCCGCGGCGCGCGATATCGTTGAAAAAGAAGACGATGTAGCCTGTCACGCCGCCCGCGGCAGCGGCCAGCAGCCAGTCGTACCATGGCGTCTTCATTTTTGATGATTTTCTTGACGCGGGGAATAGAATGAACACCGCGACTATCGCGAACGTAAGGTGCACCGCGCGCTGGATAGTGATGGGCATCGTCGCGATACCGGCTGTATATAGGTGGAAAAGCGCCATCGCGGCGAGCCAGAGGGAGATGAATATCCCCTGCGCGCCGGTGAGCCTGCGATAACGGCTCTCCGCGTCATATTTTTCTACGAGGCTGCTTACCTGTGCCTCGTCCATGCTTATGTCTTCCAATAAAGACTTGTTATGTTTCTTTTCTTCCATATACGTTCCTCCTATAGAAAGACGGGCGAAAGAGGGCGCGGAAGATCCTTGCCTCCGCGCGCCCTGATCTAAGAATGTCCGTGGTAAGTTATTTTACCGCGCCGATCTCCTTATAGTATTTGAGAGCGCCGGGATGGATCGGGACCTGGATATACTTCAGGTTTTCGGGCGACATCGAGGCGAGCCTCGTCGACACGTTAAGAATATCCTGCTTCTTTTCATAGAGGGCCTTCGTCATCTGGTAGGCGGTCTCCGCGTCGAGCTTGTCATTCGTGATAAGAACGTTCCAGCTTGCCATCGCTTTTACCGGTTTTGTCTGTCCCTTATAGGTGTTGGCTGGAATATCAAAAGGCAGGTAATAGGGAAGCTCCGCGCAGAGTTTTTTTATGGCCTCCGGCTCAAAGTCGCGAAGTTCGGCGGTTCCAAGCGTCGCGATCTCCACCACGCCGGCGATGCCGAGCGCGCCGACGGTAAGTCCGGCGTCGATGTTTTTATCGGCGAAGGCCGAAGCCGTGTCGGAAAGTCCGAGATTCTCAGCCTTGATGTCCTTGTCGGGGTCGATGCCGTTCGCCTTGAGGAGCGTGCGGACAGTTACCTCCGTACCGCTGCCAACGGCTCCCACGGAGACGCGCTTCCCCTTGAGGTCCTTGATGCTCTTTATATTGCTGCCCTTGGCGACAAGGAAATGTATCGGTTCCGCGTAGAGAGGAACAAGGCCGCGCAGATTCTTCATCGCCTTGCCCTCGAAGGCCCCTTTGCCCCCATATGCGAAGAAATAAAGGCCGTCGGCGAAAATAACCTCAGCCTCGCCCTTCCCGAGCAGCGCGAGATTCTGAGCCGTGCCGCCGGTGGACTGGGCGTTCGCCTTCATCCCGGAAATGCTTGAGTTCCAGACCTTAGCCATCGCCGCGCCGACGGGATAATAGGTGCCGCCGGTGGAACCGGTGCCGATGTTGATGAATGTCGCCGCCGACGCCGAGGCGGCAAATGACGCGATAAGAGCCGTTACCAATGCGAGTCTGATGAAATTCTTCATAAAAATGTACATCTCCTTTTTTATAGAAAATTACCCGGTGATACCTACAATAAAAAACGGTCCCCCTTTCGTTTTGCAGAAACTGAAAACGTACAATCTAAAATATCGATAAAATGATTATTCTATAATTATAGTTACACGCCCACAAAATACAAAAAGCAATATGTACGAATATAAATTATCATTTTTTTTCATATTGACGGTGCAATCCTAGTATACAGAGTATATAATAGAAAGTTAGATTATTTAATTTCTCTATTCCTGTCAATAATATTAAATACCATTTGTGAAAATAGCTAAAAACGCGGAGGCCGTGAACAAGCCCCCGCGCCGGTTCCAATTACCGCGATATTTTATTTCACGGCGCCGATCTCCTTATAATACTTGAGCGCGCCTGGGTGGAGCGGGATCTTTATATCTTGTGCCGTTAAAATCTATATTCGAGATCACAAAAAACTCTTGCGCGCCTCTTCGGGACCGCTTACGTAAAGATCGCCGCCGCGGCAGTCCGCTAGGACGACCAGCGGCATCTCCTCCACCGTAAGCCGAAGCACCGCCTCCGGCCCGAGGTCCTCGTAGGCCACACGCTCCGCGTGCTTGACCGAGTCGGCAAGCAGCACGGCGGTGCCTCCCGTCGCCCCGAAATACACGGCCTTGTGTTCCCTGATCGCCGCCAGGACCTCCGGCGTGCGCTTGCCCTTGCCGATCATGCCGCGCAGTCCCCTGGAGAGAAGAAGCGGCGTATAAGGGTCCATGCGCCCGCTCGTCGTCGGGCCGACTGGGCCGATGACAGCGCCGGGCGGCGTCGGGGCGGGACCGGCGTAGTAAATGATTTCGTTCTCGATCGGGAAAGGAGGTTCCCCTCCCTCGCGGATCGCCTCGGCCATCCGCTTGTGAGCGGCGTCGCGCCCCACCAGAATGCTCCCGGAAAGCCTTACGATATCCCCGGCGCGAAGGGCCTGGGCATCCTCGTCGCTGAGCGGCAGTTTTATATGCTTGATCTCATTCATTTTCAGCCCTCCCATCTATCCTTCCGCGCGCGTGGCGCAGCGCGTGGCAGCAAAGGTTGACCGCGACCGGCATCCCCGCGATATGCGTCGGGCGCGTGACGATATGCGCGTCGAGCGCCGTCACCGTGCCGCCGATCCCGGCGGGGCCGATCCCCAGCCGGTTGACCTCGCGC
This sequence comes from Cloacibacillus evryensis DSM 19522, assembly GCF_000585335.1. Lineage (NCBI taxonomy): Bacteria > Thermotogati > Synergistota > Synergistia > Synergistales > Synergistaceae > Cloacibacillus > Cloacibacillus evryensis. Next base: position 1,087,358 of record NZ_KK073872.1, on the reverse strand, counting down.
AGTATCCGCTCCTCCATCTGCGCGTAAGCGGAGACCGGATGCCGTTCGCCGTAGGGCACGAGCAGCGCCTCTTTCGCGGCGAGCGGCGCGGTCTCGAAATTGCCGCCGATCCCAACGCCGATAACCACCGGAGGACAGGGATTAGACCCGGCCTGTTCGACAGTCTCCACGACAGACTTTATCACGCCGTCCGCGCCGTCGGCGGGCTTCAGCATGAATATCCGGCTCATATTCTCGCTGCCCATTCCTTTGGGTGTTATCGTGATATCGAGAGAACGTCCGGGAACGACGCGCCAATGGATGACCGCGGGCGTATTGTCCCCGCTGTTCCTGCGGTCTACGAGCGGGTCCGAGACGACGGATTTACGCAGATATCCCTTGCGGTAAGCCCTGCGCACCCCTTCGTTTATCGCCTCTTCGAGGCCGCCCCCCTCGACATGCAGATCCTGTCCGAGTTCGGCGAACAAAACCGCCATCCCGCAATCCTGGCAGATCGGCATATACTTCTCGGCGGCGAGCTCCGCGTTTTTGATGATCTCGTCATAGGTGGAACGGGCGAGCGGCATTTTCTCCGCCGACCGCGCCTCCGCCAGCGCCCGCTTCACATCCTCTGGCAGATACATGTTGGCGGTAAGCGCGAGCTCGCAGACCTTTTCCGCGACCTCCTCCGCCATTATCCTGTATATCTTCGACATATCGCGCCTCCTTACCGGCTGCTTTCTTTCTTCATTCCATAATAATACCAGATACACGACGCCAGATTAAAGATGACGACGACGGCAAGGCTCGACCGATAGCCGGCCGGAGAAAAACGCCCGCCGCTCACGGGATACAAATCGAGAACCACGCCTATGAACCACTGAACGATAAAAGAGAAGAGAAAAATGGTGAAATTGAGCAGGGAAAGCACGCGCCCGACCTCGTCTTCCGCGTACATCGTGCGCATTATCGGAAAAGAGATCATAGTCATCGTAGAAAGAAACATCACCGCACCCCACAGCGGAGCCGCGCCTCTGCCGTTCATAAACATTATCGCCGCGAGCACGGCGGTCAGCGTCACGCCGGACAATAGGTAAAGCTGTTCCCAGCTCAGCCAGCCCTTTCTCTTGAACCAGCCGGCAAGGATGCCGTTGCCAAAATAACCGAGAGCGGCGCCGCCAAAGGCCAGCATCATATACATTCCCGCCTCGCCGATGTCCATCCCCGCGACGTCAAGCATCCACGGGCCGACCCAGAGATAGAGGTAGGCAAACATCACGCTCTGCGCGGCCGTCACCAGCGGCGCGACGAGCCAAAAACGCCGGTCGGCGAAAAAACAAAACATCTTGCCGAGGAGCTTCCAGAAAGAGCCGCGCCTCTCATCGCGGCGGACCGTGTCCTTCGGGACGACGAACCAGACCAGCGAGGCGCTGCAAAGGCTGATAACCGCAAGCATGACGAATACATGCCGCCAGCCGAAAATATCAAAGGCGATCGCGACCGGGCGCGTGGCGAACATTCCTCCGATCCCGCCCATCAGCGATTGAACGCTGTAGACAAGCGGAAGCTTATCCGCCGTCAGCCATGAGGCATAGGCCTTGAACGCCGCCATCAGACTCCCGGCAAGGCCGATGCCGATCAGAGCGCGGGAAAGGACGAGCGCCGCGAAGCCCTCCGCCGCGGCGAAGAGCAGCGCGCCGGCAACGGCAAAGAGCAGCATCGGCGCAAGCGTAACACGAGCGCCGTACCGATCGAGAAAGACCCCGAGCGGAAACTGCGCCAAACCGAAAAAAATCAGATAGACCGAGCCCATAAAGCCAAGGTCGGCGGGAGAAAGCGCAAATTCCGTTATCAGGATCGGCGCCATCGTCGCGTTGGCGCTGCCAAGAAAGACAGATAAAAAATACCCCACGCCAAAGGGAATAAAAAGCCGCATAAAGAGCGGCGTAAGCAATATGTTTTCCTCTTTCAAAATAATAGCCCCCGTCTATAATTTACTGATGAGATATTATATATCACTTCCAGAGGGATAAACAGGAACGAGGACGGCAGCTTTACAAACACCCTCCGCTGCCCCCTTCGCAAAGACGCTCCATTACATGACCTTCCGCCGCGCAAAAGAAATAGGTTACCGTGTATCAGCATTTCAATACAACATATACTTATTGATGCGGGCTGCTATTCTCCGCCGCTGGGTTTCAGGTTATAATACATTCATCTGCCTGAGCAAGAGGTAAGGTCCATGAGGATAGAATCGCTGACCGTTAGAAATTATAAAGTGTTCAAGAGCATCGCCATAAGAAATATACCAAACATGGCCGTTTTCCTTGGACAAAACGGCGTCGGTAAAACAACGTTCTTTGATATTTTTGGTTTTCTCCATGACTGCCTGAACAGCAATGTCAGGGCGGCGCTTGCAAAACGCGGAGGCTTCAGCGAAGTAATCTCAAGAGATCAGAGAGGCGACATCTACTTTGAAATCAAATTTCGCCCTTCTGAGAAAGACTATATAAAAAACGACAGAAAACCTTGATTTTACTGGGTTTTTGCCGTGTTTGACTTTTGTTTTGTCGCTTGTTTGTCGCTTATATCTATTAAATGATACTTGAAAACACTCGTTAAAACGCAAAAATATTTTTCTTTAGGGGATTGCGTTTTGTTTGAGTTTATATTATATCCCGACTTTTACAGTAAATCCCGACATATCAAAAACTAACTTATAATCCCCCCAGTACAGGAGCGAATTTTCATGGTTTTGCTTCTGTTTTTTATTATATCTATTGTGTTATGCTCTGGTTGTGCCATACTATGTCTGTGCACGTTTTATTAGCTTTTCGCAAATTGGGGTGGTTCGCGTGATTCGAAAGGACAGCAGGGTTTATAAAAACGGAGTGGTCAAGACTCAGATACGGGTGGTTGAAGGATACCGACCTGGCCCGGGACTTCCTCCTAAGCAGCGGACTGTTAAGAATTTCGGCTATTTGGAAGACCATGAGGATAGAGAGGCTTTCCTCGCTATGGTTGCAGAGTTTGACGCAAAATGCAGGGATGAGCCTGTCCTGCGGCTTGAGGTGCCTTCTACTCTTAAGATGTATTCTCCTTCCAACCGTGAGAGAAATTATGGGTATAAGTTTATTGAAGCAATCTATAATAGTCTTGATGTGGACGGTTTTATTGAGCACTATGTCGCATCCTCCGGATATAGAGGAGAGGTGCCTTTGGCTGCCGTTTTCAAGTTCCTTGTGCTGACGCGTGTTTTAGCTCCGGATTCAAAGCGCGGCAACTGTCAGATGAAGGATGAGTTTTATGGGATGTGCTGCGATTTTTCTTTGCAGGATGTTTATCGTGCTCTTGGTCTGTTTGCGGATATGTCGTTGGATTTTCAGCGGTGGCTGAGCGAGGGGGTTGAGCGTATTGTAGGGCGTGATATGTCTTATGCCTTTTACGATGTGACCAATTACTATTTTGAGATAGATTTTCCTGATGATGGAGACGGTTACCGCATGCGCGGTGTTTCTAAGGAACATCGGGTGGATCCGATCGTTCAGATGGGGCTTTTTCTGGATGAGCACGGGCTTCCAGCCTGTATGTCTCTTTTCCCAGGCAATACGAGCGACTGTTTGACGCTTCATCCTGTAATAGATGAGGTGCGTAAGACGTATGAATTGAAGAGGCTTGTGGTTGTAGCGGACAAAGGACTGAACTCGTCAAAAAACATAGATATGATCTGTAATAACGGAGACGGCTATGTCGTATCACAGGTACTGCGTGGCAAGAATGGAAGCCGGTATCATGAGGCGTTATTCAGTCTCCGCTAAAAAACTCAAAGGATCCAGTAATAGTCTGCATAAATCTTTAAATTTGAGGTAAAATATACGTAGAAGATTCGCAATTATCAGGAGAAAACTACGATAATGAAGCCAAAGACTACAGAAGAACCTCAGGATAGATTATTTCAAGACAGGCTCGAAAACATGATCAATATGGACCATGAACTCGTAAAACTGGGCGATAAAATAAACTGGAAGACCTTCGAGAGTACACTAGGCGAGGTCTACATTGCGAACAAAGGCCGCCCCGGGCTTCCGACAAGGCTTATGGCTGGCCTTCACTATCTCAAAGGCCTTCGCGATCTTTCAGACGAAGCGACAGTTATGGAATTCCTAGAAAATCCATATTGGCAGTATTTTTGATGAACATACTAAGTTCGATTACGGAAATCAAAGATTTCCTATCTCACTTATGCGGAATGGAATACTTTATGACAGAGCTGCCATTGGACTCCAGCTCAATGACACGGTGGCGCAAGAGGACCGGCCACAAAGGCTTTGAGGCAATGCTCAAAGAGAGTCTTGAAACGGCGATGCGCATGAAATGCCTTAAGCCAAGAGAGCTTAGCTGTGTCATCGTAGACACGACGGTACAGGAAAACGACATAACGTTTCCTACGGACCTCAAGCTCTACGCCAAGGGCATAGAATTACTGGTACGCGAGGCGAAACGAGCTGGAATGAAACTCAAACGGACCTACGCCAGGACGGTGCCTGCCCTTCAGCGCGCGAGCTGGCAGTTTTCAAGGAGCCGCAAATACAAGAAAGCCGCCGCCTGCACGAGAAAAGTAAAGACGATACTAGGCCGTCTGATACGGGAGATCACAGACAAGCAACAGAACGAGCAGACAGAAACCCCACTCAGCCGGCTGTTGGCAATGGCCCGCCGTGCATTTGAACAGCAACGCACAGATAAAAACAAGCTCTACAGCTACTTTGAACCTGAGACAGCCTGCATCGCCAAAGGCAAAGCAGCCAAGAAATACGAATTTGGCAGCAAAGTTTCGATAACTTCAACACACAAAAGCAATTTTGTCGTAGGCGCCCAGACATACGGAGGCTGTCCAAACGACGTAACGACGCTCAAAAGCGCCCTGACTCAAGCATCGGAGATAACAGGGATATTCCCGAAAGACGCCTACTGCGATAAAGGCTACAGAGGCAAAGCAAAGCACAAAGAGATACCCTGCGCCATCCACATTCCGGGAACGAAAGAAGCAGTGACGGTATCGCTCAAGAAAAACCTGAAGCGAAGAAACGCCATCGAACCGATAATAGGGCATTTGAAGCGAGATTATGGGATGGACAGGAATTACCTGAAAGGCCGTATCGGAGATGAAATCAACGCTCTGATGGCAAGCTGTGCTTATAACATGAAAAAGATCCTAAACCGTCTTAGGATTTTTGTTCAAATTTATCTAAAGGCAGAAAACCCGACGTTTTTGGGGTTCAACATCGGGTTTTTGAGTTGGTGCTTGAAATTTTAGGAAAAACTGCGTTTTTCAGCGGCGACTATTCAGCGACGAAGGGTATGTACAAAACGCGGACGGAAGTTGCCGTTACAAGCTCTTTACCGAGGAGTACACAGGCAAGGACAGTGAAGGTCATTCTATCTCCAGGCAACGCAAGGTACTTATCTACTGGAGTCGGGCAGATGCGGAGATGGCCCGCCGCAAACGTATAGAAAAGCTGTTGAGGGCAGAATCAGCCACGAAAAACAGCGCATACTCAATACGGCACGGCTGTCTTGAATACACAAAAGAAGAGATTGTCAGCGGAAGCGACGGCAAAGTAGTAAAAGGCGCGCGTAAAAAACTGAAGGTCGACGAAGAAAAGGCATACGAAGATTCGCGTTTCGACGGGTATTTCTGCATCGTTACAAGCGAAATGGATTATGACGCGGCAAAGATGCGCGAAGTCTACGGAGGCCTGTGGCGCATAGAACAATCCTTTAGGGTCATGAAGTCCGACCTGGATGCCAGGCCGGTATATGTAAGCACGCAAAGACATATTCACGCGCACTTTCTGATATGCTTTACGGCGTTGCTGTTAGTGAGGATGCTCCAGCTGAGGATGGGCGGTGATGCCATCTCGATCGAACGCATAGCGGCCGCGCTAAGGGCGGCCAACTGCCGCGTCCTGCGCGGTGGAATAATGCACCTTACGGATGTGGGAGGAAGTCTGGAGTTCGAAAAGCGCATAGATCGCCACGGTAAAGAAGTCGACACTCTTTCATTTTCTGATAAAGATGAAATAGCCGTAGACTACAGCAAGATACAGAAAACTTTCAATGTTGATTTCTATGACGCGTACCCAAAGCAAGAAGAATTTAACAGATTTCTTAAGAAGATAAAATAGCATAACGAAATATCACGAACATGTCGTTTGAAAAAATGAGTCATTGCAAGGAATTGGATATGTTTGACTCGAATTTACTGTAAAAGTCGGGGCGTTAAAACGCAAAAATATTTTTCTTAAGGGGATTGCGTTTTGTTTGAGTTTATATTATAATATCAAATGTATTGTTGTGCGCTTTTTGTGTATGCGCAATAATACTTGCTTAGCAACAAGTCACGCTGTAAGGAGAATTTCATAATGAAACGTGCAGATATTATTACGACTGTCGGCAGGGACTTTCTCGTCGACAATATAGAAAACAGCGAATTCAGCTATGAAAAGGCTCTAAAAGAGATTGGCAAGGATTATTTGAATTTCCTTGCTTCGGGTGCTTTACGCCGATACAAAAACTTAGACTTGCGCTTTGCTAACGATAGAGTAACTGTGCTTATCGAAACAAAGACGAAACTTATCAAGGGTAATGCCACAAAGGACATTGAGCAGTTACAACAGTATGTTATCTATGAAAAACAACTAACGGATAATAAAGTTATTGCTATCTTGGCAGCAACTCAAACCGACGAAATTCGTGTGTGGCTTGACGACAGCGGCATTATTGACGACGAACATGAAAATAAAAGCGAACGTGTTATCCGTCCTTTTACAGACTATGTAGATGTGTTTTTCGGCGCAAAGAATGACAAAAGGACTATTGTTGAAAACACCTACGCACTTAACGAATTACTACACGGCTACGGAATAAACGAAAAAATCCGTAGTCAGTTTGTGGGTACTTGTCTTTTAGCGTTAAAAAATGGCTTAAAATATGAGGGATTAAGCACTAAACAAATTCGCGCGGGTATAGAGGAAATTCTAAATGCCCTGCTTGATAAAGCGAAAGACTTAAATAAAGCCGCTAAATTGGTTATTTTGAAAAGCAAAGTAATTGATTCTCAAGATGTTACCGACTTAACAAAGGAGCAATTTTCGCACGTTTTGCAAGAAATAAAAGATAAAATTTTACCATTCATTAACGACAGGACAACAAAGGGACAGGATTTATTAAACCTATTCTTTACGACTTTCAATAAATACGTTGGAAAAGCCGATAAAAATCAAGCCTTTACGCCAGACCACATAGTTCATTTTATGTGTAAGGTTGTCGGTGTTAATCGTAACTCCGTTATATTAGACCCGTGCTGTGGTAGTGGAGCTTTCTTAGTACGCGCTATGACAGAAGCGTTAGCGGACTGCGATACGGAGGACGAAAAAGAACGCGTCAGAAAGAAACATATTTACGGAATAGAGTATGAAGAAACGGCTTTCGGGCTTGCCACTACAAATATGTTAATACATAGCGACGGCAACTCTAACATTGTTCAAGGAAGCTGTTTCAGGGTTGACAACTATGTTGATGCGGGAGTTAATGTTGTCTTAATGAACCCGCCTTATAACGCGCAAAGAAAGCATAGCGATGAAACGTATGTTAAGACTTGGAATAGCAAAATTAAAGAAGACCCATCAAAAGGCTTTCATTACGTTTATAAAATTGCCGAAAAGGTCAAGATTGGGCGACTTGCCGTTTTATTGCCTATGCAATGCGCTATTGGCACAGACGCAGACATTAAGCTATATAAAACAAAAATGCTTGAAGAGCATACTCTTGATGCGGTTTTTTCTTTTCCGTCTGATATGTTTCACCCCGGTGCAAATGCTAACGCCTGTTGTATGGTTTTTACTCTTGGAACAAGGCACGAAAACGCTCCCACAAGCACTTTTTTTGGGTATTTTCGCGACGATGGCTTTGTAAAGAGAAAAAATCTCGGCAGAATAGAAAAGACTGACGACAAGGGCTTGGGCGTTTGGGCAAACATTGAAGCAAATTGGCTTGATTTATACAGAGAAAGAAAGGCAGAACCGGGGCTTTCTGTATGCCAAAAAGTTACAGCTAACGATGAATGGTTAGCAGAAGCGTATATGAGCACAAACTATTCTACATTGACACAAGGCGATTTTGAAAGGGTAGTAAGAGATTATTTAGCCTATGTCTTGAAAAATGGTGAACAACTATGAAAGTTATAGATTTATTTAGTGTAGAATATGGGGTAAACCTCGAATTGCTGAATTGTGAGGGAACAACCGCCGACGATATAAACGGTGTTAATTTTGTTTCGCGTACTGCAAGTAATAACGGCGTTGTTGCTGTGGTAAAGAAAATTGACGGCGTTATACCGCAAAAAGCAGGGACTTTATCTTGTGCGGGCGGCGGTAGTGTATTAGAAACATTTGTGCAAACAAAACCCTATTACAGCGGACGGGACTTATATGTTTTAACACCTAAAAAGTCTATGACTATACAAGAAAAACTATTTTACTGTATGTGCATTAAAGCTAACGCATACCGTTATAATTATGGCAGACAAGCAAACAAGACTTTGAAAGATATTCAATTACCCGATATTATTCCGTCTTGGGTAAACTCTACGCCTGTAAATCCTGTTACGACAAAAAACACAACTGAAAACGCATTACCGCTTGATAAGTCGACTTGGGAAGAATTCCCGATAACCCGACTGTTTAATACTGCCCGCGGGAAGATGGGTAGTGTTACAGATTGCGAAAGCGGCGATATTCCATTGGTTACAGCTTATACCCAAAATAACGGCGTTAGCAATTACATTTCCTGCGAAAGCGAATATGTGAACAACGGAAATTGTCTAACAGTAGCGAACACGGGGCAAGGTTCAGTTTTTAGAACATTTTATCAACCTTCAAAATTTGTACCGTCGAACAATGTAACTTGCTTAACTGCAAAAGGCTTTACTATGAATAAATATATTGGGTTATTTATTACTACGCTTTGTTGGCTTGAAATTCCCCGCTATTCATACGGTCGTATAGTAAATAATACACGATTAGAGCAAACAGTCCTAAAATTGCCAGTCAAAAAAACCGACAAAAGGAAGGGTGTTCCGGACTGGAGCTATATGGAGAATTATATTAAATCATTGCCTTATGGTGATAAACTATAAGGGCGTAAGCAATATTTACGTCCGCCGCTTCGCATAAAGCGTTAAATCCTGCTTATACCCCTCGAATGTGTCAATGCGGGTAATATCATAGTCCACGCCGCGAAAGCGGACAATATGCCGCGTGGTTATGTCGTCCCGCTAGTTAATCACGAATTGGACTTCTTCGACAGCCTGTACGGACATAGCGGCGTAAACCTCTTTCCCCGATAGCTGCCGGAAGTACGCCCATAGCGGCGGCGCGATAGGGGCTAAAACCTGCGTCGGAAAGCCCTCCGGGTCTTTAATCATCGTTACCGCTAATATCTCTATTTTCTTATCTTTCAGTTTCAAAGCAATTCCCCCTTTACTCAATCCAAACTTGGATAGTCATATCGCGCTTGTATATTCGTTGTAATGCTCATACAATCCGACGTAACAATCCAGTAACGCCGCCGCTCCGTCAATCCGTTGTCGGGGCGATTGGTTCTTTATGGGTACTATGTTCCCGTTGCGGTCGGTCTGTATGCCCGTATTCGTCAAGCACCATTTCAAGATAGGGTTGTTATTGTAAATAACCCTGTGCGCCTGTAAGTCCGCGCCTAACATTTGCATAGGCAGGGACAGGGTTTTCGCCCCTTGTATGCACCTAACCATGTTAAAGCCTTGCAGCGTCATTTCCTCTACAAAATACCGTGCCGAATAACTGTCATAGTAAACCCCGGCCGATTGAAAAATCAACTGCCCCCAGTGGAGTAGAAGAAAGAAATAGCTCAAAGGAAGAAAATCCTGCATAATGTTTGTCGCCAAACCAACAGATGCCAGGAGGACTTCCAATGAGCCATCAAGAAGATACCACAAAAGAGCGGAAAGCAACACCTCATATCAACCGCTGTGAACGAGATACGATCGAACGTTTTTACAAAGAAGGTTTAAGCATAGGCCAAATAGCCCTGCTTCTAAAGCGGGATAAAAGTACGATCAAGCGCGAGATCAAACGAGGAACTGTCACGCAGGTGAAGCAAAATCCCAGCTATAGCAAGAAAGTGGACTGGTCAGAGCGTATTTCATACACCATCTATCTGGCCGAAGTGGGACAAAAGAGGTACGAAGAAAATCGTAAGAGGTGCGGAGCAAAAAACAAAGTCATCCAATGCACTGATATGGTGGAATTCGTGGAGTCAAAGATTCGTTCGAGAGAGAAATGGTCTGTGGACGCGGCTGTCGGTTATGCGAAAGAGAATCGGTTGTTCAGGCATACGTTTACGACAAAGACATTTTATAACTGGATCGAAGATAGGATAGTGCGAACCAGGAATATCGACTTACCGCTGAAGGTACGCCGTAAGCCAAAGAGTTTAAGGAGAGAGCGTAAAAAGGTATTGGGACGTAGTATATACGAACGGCCAAAGCATATTCAGGAGCGCAAAGAATTCGGTCATTGGGAAGGAGACGGTATTGTAGGAAAAGAGCAGAGTGGACATATCCTGACGTTGGTTGAACGCAAGATAGGAATGGCATGATGTTTTGTGTAGGAGACAAAGAGAGCAGCAGGATCGTAGAAGTATTGGACAGATTGGAGAGAGACTACGGAGACTCTTTTAGCAAAATATTCAAAAGCATCACGTTCGACAATGGGTCCGAGTGAATATTTCACTCCACCGTTAACACTTGTTCCGGCGCTGGCAGGCCCATGGCGTCAACGCAGACAGGCCCACCCTCACGACAATGACAGCCCCAGACAGCAGACGTATCCTTGATACAGGCGCCGTAATCATTCGGCGAATAAATTCAAGGAGGTCATCAAAATGACCATGTATCGTGAGATTCTGCGCCTTGCAGAAGAGGGTAAAATGAGTGGAAGGGAGATTGCTGCCAGCTGCAAATGTTCATATACCACAGTGAAGAGAGTCTTAAACAGCGCCAGAGAAAGAGGAATCAACTTTGAAATAATTCGGGAAAAGTCAGACATTGCAATAGGACTTCTTATATATCCAAAAGTTCCCAAAAGAGGCAGGCAGTTAGAGCCAGATTATGAATACGTACACAGAGAACTCGCCAAATCCGGCGTCACCCTTATGTTGCTGTGGAATGAATATTGCGATAAATGTGCTGCAGCTGCGCTTCCTCACTATATGTACACCCAATTCTGCAACAGATATAGGCAATATGCCGTGCAAAACAAACTTACCTTCCACCTCACTCATAAACCAGGTGAAGTCATGGAGGTAGATTGGGCTGGTACGAAAATGGCATACAGGAATGGCCCGGGCGGAGAAGAGCGAAATGCCAATCTTTTTGTGGCCTGCCTGCGTGAGTATTCCGCTCCTCAAAGCGCACCTAAAATCCTTCGCATGAGCCCAGTGTAATTATGCAAACGAGCCCAGCGTCACGGCGGCGAGCCCAGAGGTATTTCTGGTACCCTTGCGCAATACGCGTACTGCGTAAATAACACAAGGGAGGTCATTAATATGACCATGTACAGAGAGATACTTCGCCTTCACTTCGAAGGCGGGCTGAGCCAGCGGGATATTGCCGCCAGCTGCCGCTGCGCCCACAGCACTGTCAAGCGGATCCTTGCAAGAGCCGCAGAGCTGGAGCTGGATTTTAACAAGATCAAAGAGCTCTCGGACAATTCGCTTGCAAGGATGATCTATCCGCAGGCCATACTGCCGCGTATCCAGAAAGAACCGGATTACGCCTATATACATAAGGAGCTTGCCAGATCAGGCGTCACGCTTGCTCTGTTATGGAACGAGTATTGCGCGGCATGTCAGGAAAGCGGCGATATCCCGTATATGTATTCACAGTTCAGCAAGAATTATAAGGAATATGCGGCAGCGAACAGCACGTCTATGCATATCGCCCATAAGCCTGCCGAGGTCATGGAGGTCGACTGGGCCGGCACAAAGATTCTGCTTCGAGATGCCGTTGCCGGGAAAGAAATAAAAGCGTCTCTCTTCACAGCCTGCCTGCCATTTTCAGGTTATTGCTATGCCGAGGCATTCGCGGACGAGAAGCTGGATTCATGGCTCACAGCGCATATCCATGCGTATGCTTTCTTCGGAGGAACGGCTAAGATTCTCAGGCCGGACAACTTAAAGACCGGGGTCGTCAGGTCAGATAAGTATGACCCTGAAATCAACAGCGCTTACAGAGAACTCGCTGAGCACTACGGTGCTTTTGTCTCTCCCGCAAAAGTACGCAAACCAAAAGACAAGCCCACCGTCGAGGGAACGGTCGGAATGCTCACCACTCATATCATAGCCGCCGTCAGAAACGTTGACTATCATTCATTAAAAGAACTTAACAAGGACATCTGTCTCAGATTCAGACAATTCAACGACAGGCCCTTTCAAAAGAAAGAGGGCTCACGCAGCCTCCTGTTCTCCGTTCAGGAGAGCCGGTATCTGAGTCCGCTGCCTGAATTCTGTTATCAGATAGCCCATTACAAGGATGCCGTCGTTCCGGCAAATTATCATATTCAGGCAGAGGGCGGGAAATACTACAGTGTGCCCTATGAGTGTATCAGAAGAAAAGTAACGGTAAGGAGCACCTCTTCTATGATAGAGGTATTCTGCGACGGAGAGCGGGTCGCCTGTCATATACGCAATCGGGGAGCTGAACGGTATGTCACGGACAGTTCTCATATGCCTGAGGCGCATAGACAGCTCTACGCCTGGAACAACGACAAGTTTCTTGAATGGGGCGCGGAGATAGGCGGCGGCACTCTCTCCGTGATACAGAAGATACTTACCAGGAACGGACATAGCCTGCCGGGCTACAAATTCTGTATGGGGCTGGTATCGCTGAGTAAAAATTATGCCGCGCAGGATATAGAGAACGCCTGCAGGGCGCTTCTCGCCCTTTCTTCCGCCCCGAGCCTGAAATCTATGAAGCTCGCGCTCAGCGCTGTTACCGCGAAAAGAAACGCTGATGATGATTCGACACAGAATGATGGGCCTTCCGTTACAGGTTTCAGACGCGGCGCAGGCTACTACGGAGGCAAGAGCGATGATTAGCCAGCAGACGATAAACCAGCTGCATGATATGCACCTCAGTTTCCTCGCCGGCGACATCAAGGAGCGACAGGCCGACGCTTCTTTCTGCGAACTCAGCTTCGACGAGCAGATAACCGTCATTGTGGACAGAGAGTGGCATAGGAGGCGCAGCAAGCGCATTACAGACCTTATAAGGGAGGGGCAGTTCTGCTACAACAGCGCTTCAGTGCTTGAGATAGACTATGCACAGGAGCGCGGACTGGTAAAAAAGCAGATAAACGAACTTGCGGCCTGTTCTTATATTGAAAACGGACACAACATCATGATCATGGGAGCCACCGGAGTGGGGAAAAGTTATCTCGCATGCGCGCTGGGAACGGCGGCCTGCCGCAACCGCTATTCCTGCCGTTACACCCGAACGCCGGAACTGCTGGATCAGCTTGCGATGGCGAGGACCGATGGCTCTGTACGCCAAATTATACAGCAATACAGAAAACCCCGGCTCCTTATCCTGGACGAATGGCTTATAACCCGGATCAGCCATGGAGGACTTGAAGACATCTTTGAAATAATGGAGTGCCGCAGCACAGAACAGCGCTCGACCATATTCTGCAGTCAGATAGAGACCTCGGAATGGCTGGCTGCGCTCGGCAATTCGTTGATGGCCGAAAGTTTAATGGACAGGATCATTCATTGTTCGTATAAAATCGTGCTTCACGGCGACTCAATGAGGAAGAAAAAAGGATTGAAGTCTATTCAAGCCAGTACGGTCGAAATGAAATAACGCATCTCAATGAATGGGCTCGCCGTCGTTACGGTGGGCTCGTTTGCTACGGAACAGAATTTCATGACCTGCGGAATGGTGGGCTCTTTGGAGCGTAATATCCACCTGCCCTTTTCAGGTTATTGCTACGCTGAAGCAACCAATGATCAGAAACAGGATTCGTGGCAAAATGCGCATATCAATGCGTTCCGCTACTTTCAGGGAACCACGCGCCTGCTGCGTCCTGACAATCTTAAAACCGGAGTAAAAAAGCCAGACAGGTATGAGCCGGAGATCAATCAGTCGTACCGTGAGCTTGCTGAATACTACGGTTGTTTTGTATCGCCGGCCAGAGTGCTTAAACCCAGAGACAAGTCTTCTGTGGAATGCACAGTAGGGCTCCTTACAACCCATATCATAGCGGCGCTCAGAGATAAGGAATTTTATTCTCTGAACGAGCTCAACAATGCAGTCAGGGAACGCCTCGAAGGATTCAACAACAAGCCGTTCCAAAAGAAAGAAAGCTCGAGAAAGTCCGTTTATGAGACTGAAGAAAGGAGTATGATGACAGCGCTTCCCGAGCATGAATTCGTCATCGCGCACTATAAAGAGCAGACCGTACCTTACAGTTATCACGTCAATATAGATGGAACATATTACAGTGTGCCATGCTCTTATGCCTCAAAAAAAGTACAGATAAGGACAGCTAGCAACCTTATCGAATGTTTTTTTCATGGCGAGCGCATAGCTGCTCATCCTCGTTCTGAAGTAAAAGGGAGTTATGTTACCGACCAGTCACACATGCCGGAGGCGCATCGCAGAATGCTGGAATGGGATGCGGATAAGTACCTTGCTTGGGGAACAGAACACGGCCCCTCTACGCTTACCGTCATTGATAAGATACTCAAAAAGAATGGAAGCCGTGTCATAGGGGATAGATTCTGCGCAGGGCTGCTTTCTTTGGATAAAAAATACGGCGCGGCGGCGCTTGAAAAGGCATGTGCACGCATACTTGAGCTTCAGTCCACACCCAGCTTGAAGTCAATAAAACTTGCGTTGAGCAGCAGAAACACATTGCAGGAGGATATAAACATCCGGTTTGCCGAGAATGATGATAATTCTTCTGTAATAGGATTCAGGCGCGGATCTGCTTATTACGGAGGCAGAAACAATGATTAGCCAGATCACACTCAATCAGCTGCGCGATATGCATCTTACTTCTTTGGCGGCTGACATACGTGAGAGGAGTGAAAGTAAAGGTTTCACAGAGCTGACATTTGACCAGCAGATCGAAGTGCTTATAGATCGGGAGTGGCATCGCAGAAAGGACAATACGGCCTGCGTTCATATCAGAGAAGCTTCTTTTTGCTATCCGAGCGCTTCTGCGCTTGAGATCGACTATTCTGAAGATCGTGGATTAGAGAAACGAAAGATCAATGAGCTTGTGGAATGCGGTTATCTGCTCCACGGCCGGAACATCATAATCATGGGCGCAACCGGCGTTGGAAAAACATATCTTGCCTGTGCTCTGGGCACTGCTGCCTGCCGCAACAGATACACCTGCAAGTATATCAGAATGCCTAACCTGCTGGACGAGCTAGCGCTTGCCAGAGAAGACGGCTCTTTTAGCAAAACGATACAGCGGCTTAGTAAAGTTTCGCTGCTGATACTGGACGAATGGCTGCTAAACCGCATGTCTTCAAACAACATCACAGACATTTTTGAATTGTTTGAGTATCGCTATACCATGCACAAGTCCACTATTTTTTGCACGCAAATTGATGTGTCGGAATGGATGGCAGCCTTAGGCAACGGGCTTATTTCTGAAAGCCTATTGGACCGCATTATCCATAACTCTGAAAGCATGCTCATTGCAGGGGATTCAATGAGGAAGCGCCTGGCGTCCGTGGAAAATTAGGCTCACTAACAATACTCGCTCAGATATGGGCCTGCCGTCATTAAGATGGTGGCCCCGTCTCTGCCGGAACGCTGGGCCTGTCGCTAGCGGAACAGTGGGCCTATGGGAGTGAAATATTCATCCGAGTTTGCCTCCAGTGAAGAGATGGAGCGTAACGGGCGAACAGAGATATATTATGCGCATCCTTATAGCAGTTTTGAGCGTGGGACGAATGAGAACTGGAATGGTATAGTGAGGCGATTTATCTCCAAAGGGAGCAGCTTTGAACAATTGACGGAACGAGACATGGTAAGGATTTCCGGTTATATCAACCTCAAACTTTTCTAATGATAGGTACTCGTATCTCTAGAATCTGGTAATAGCAACACCTTATAGCAAATTAATATAGTATATGTAAGGTACTATTAATATAAGCTCAAAAAGCTAGTATTTTTCAGCCATAGGCACAAGATTAAGTTCTCGTAGTCCCTATAACTGGAAAAGTTTGAGATCAACACGTTGCCCCGCAAGAGACACCGCTATAAGACGCCACAAGAATTGTGGGAAGCCGAATTGGATGCTATTATGGTGACCGAAACAGGGAGAGGCAAGGTCTCGGAACAACCTGTCCCGTTACTGTAAACAGGTGACAATATGCAGGAGCATTTCTACACTACCTTGGGGGGGCAGTTGATTTTTCAATCGGCCTCATAGTAAACCCACGCTGGGAAAAGGTCGTATTGCTTGACGGTTTTGGAAAACCATTCTGTAACGTCGGAATAGTTGATTGAATTACCCGCGCAAAGGCGCAATAGCCCCCGTTCAAACCATTTGTCATAAGGGATTTTGTCTTGCTGTACGCGCTCTTGCAGACGGTCGGCGGGCAGGAAATACATTTGCGTTATGTACTTCTTATCGTCCCCGCGCTTCATAAATAACAGGCTTGCGGCGGTTAGGTCGGTTGTGATTGACAGGTCAACGCCGCCTATACAGTACGCGCCCCGGAAGTCGTCAAGGGTGAATATTTCCTCGTTGTTTATATCGTCAAAGGAAAGCCACGCCGTTTTTACCGTTTCCCGGACGTTTAATCTCAAACTTTTCTAATGATAGGTACTCGTATCTCTAGGATCTGGTAATAGCAACACCTTATAGCAAATTAATATAGTATATGTAAGGTACTATTAATATAAGCTCAAAAAGCTAGTATTTTTCAGCCATAAGAACAATGTTAGGTTCTCATAGTCCCTATAACTGGAAAAGTTTGAGTTTTATTCTTTACAAAGAACGCCCGAAAGTTCGTTGCGGTTCTGCTTTGCCCTCTCTACTTTAGCGGTCAGGTCGTCCAGCTTCTTAATGGAGCATAAAGCCGGGTTCGCCTTAACCCATGCTTTCGGGTTCGTCCATTCCGCGCGGTCGTCCAGTTCATAAAGGATAGGCAGGAAATGAGCGTCTTTTATTACCCCGTCGGCGACTTGTGCCGCATGGTTATACATATCGTCAAAAATGCACTCGCGGACTGTTCCGGCGGTCGTTATCATCACAAGCAAGGGTTGACGGCGGGCGGCTTGGGATTGGCGCATAACCTCGTATAGGTTTCTGTCCCTCACGCCGTGCAGTTCGTCCATAATGCAAAAAGAACAGTTCAAGCCGTCCAACGTGTCAGAGTTCCGCGCCAGCGGCTGGAATTTGGACATAGACGGCGAATAATATAGGTCGGTTTTACGTTTCTTGAAATGCTTCGACAGTTCCGGCGACTGCTTAATCATGTTATGGGCTTCGTCAAACAATAACCGCGCCTGCGCGTATTTGGTCGCTGTGCTGTAAACCTCCGCGCCGCCCTCGCCGTCGGAAGTGAGCATATACAGAGCAAGCCCCGCAAGCAGGGTTGATTTGCCGTTTTTACGCCCCACAAGGAAGAAACTTTCCCGGTATTGCCGTAAGCCCGTTTCAGCGTCCACAAAGCCCAGGGCAACAGCATTTACTTTTTAGCAGCAAATAAGATGTCAAGCAAGACCTCCGGGTTAAGAGCAGCCTTGAACATCATCTTTTTCTTGCTCAAACGACCATATTTCGCTTGGTTCAACAGAGCAAGCGCTTGCTTGCGCAATACGTTCATGTTGAGCGGGGATTTGTCTTTTCTCGCTCTTGACGCGTCCTCGCGGAATATTACGTCTAAACACCAGTGCAGTTGGTTTTCTATCGACCAGTGCTTTCTTACCGCATTGGCAAACTCGCCTATGTCTGTCAAAGATGTAATAAAGTACCTCGTAAATTCCCGTTCCTCTTCTTTTTCATACACTATTGATTTTACCGCTCCGACTGACATGAGGTTTTTCCACTCTTTGCGCTGTTCAAGCCATGATATATCCGTAAACAGCTTATATTCGCGGCTCTCTATCCTGCCATGCCCCTTATCGATCGTTTTTATCACTTCAGACTCCTTGCCAAATGTTTTAAAATACAGGACGACGTCATCATGCAGGGCACGCTGATTTTCTTTCAGCCCTATCACGTAGTCAGCTCTTTTGTCGCTTATCTTCTCGACTATTTTCTTCTGGCAGCTCATGGCGTCCGCCGTCACGATCGCCCCGTTTACGTCTATCAATTCAAGAAGCTCAGGTACCGCAGTTATTTCGTTTGTTTTTTCAGGGACGGTTATTTCACCAAGTGTGATTTGATTTTCAGCGACAAATGCACTCACCACATGATACGCCATATGTCCGGCATTGCCGCTGCCGCGTATGGTTTTCCCGTCAACGGCTATTACCGCGCGCTTTTCACGTTCAATATCAAGCCAATTTGAAAGGCTCTTTGACAGTTCTGTTGGATTCAAGCGTTCAAAGACACGACGGGATGTCTCGCTGTCGGGGATCCCGTTTGGAAGCTCAAGAAAATTACGCAGCCATTCTTCGCGTTCTATACCCAATTCCTCCATATCGGCATAGTCTTCGCCTCCGCATATTGTCGCGCATAACCCGATGATTATGATATCTTCAAGCTTGTGGCGTATGCTGCCATGGCTTGTTCGTCTTGGTTCCGTGATATTCTGGATTTCTTCTTTTAATGTTTTTATTTCCATCTCTATAGTTTTTCGCTAACTATGTAAAAAGTAAATGCTGTTGCCCTGGTCAAAGACCCGATTTTCATTGACTAATGCGTTTTGTTTGTCTATAATAGATTATAGCAAACGATAGCGTATAAATCAAGTTTAGTTTGCGCTTCTTAGCAATGTTCAAGTAAAGCGACATTTTGGGAGGAAAAGCCTATGTCGAAAACAAACGATACGCCGCCGATTGATAAGTACAACGCTCTATTCGCAACGTCATTACGCGCCTTTATGGACGCGCACCCGGACACGGGCGAAAAGACGACGCAAAAAGCCCTTGCGGACTATTTAGGTGTTCGCCCTCAAACGGTTTCTTATTATTGCACGGGGGAAAGCCTGCCGAATTGTGAGCAGCTTTTAAGGATTGCGGACTTTTTCGGCGTTACCTGTGATTTCCTTATGACAGGTCGGCGTATAGAAAATAAGCCCGTGCGTGAATTGCTCGGGCTTTCGGAAAATACCGTCCAGAATATGAAGTTAGTCAAAGAGGGGTATTTTGAAGATAGCCCCTATATGCTCGCCGCGCTTGATACATTGCTCGGGGACAAGGATTTCTATTTGTCCATGGAACAGGCGGCGAATTGGTACGGACAAAAGGAGCAAGCCCCCGACGACATGAAAGAATTCTGCGAATGGAAAGCGGCGCAATATATGCAGGGTTTTTTACTTGAATTCTTTGCTCGTAATTTGCGGGCTATCTATGAACAGATGAGGGGGAATGAGTAAATGGCAAGCATACGAAAACGCGGCGAAACATTCACCATAACCGCCTATATGGGTTATGACGATACGGGCAAGCAGCAAAAAAAAACTACTACCTTTCGCCCGCCGGACGGCGTGACAAACGGGAAAGCGGAAAAACTCGCAAAAGAATTCGCCGTCAAGTGGGAAGATAAGATACGGGGTTTTGTCGCCCTTGATGAAAATAGGACGCTTTCAGAATTGGCGCAATGGTATTATGAAACAATCGCCCCGAATACCTTAAAGCCGAATATTCTTAAAGGCTATATGCAGGGGATATATAACCATGTCATACCGCGCATAGGGCGGGTCAAGCTGAAAGACATAACCCCGCAAATGCTCGACAGCCTTTTCCGCGAATTGCAGACAAGCGGCAATCTTGAACGCTCGTTCCGATTGCGGGACAATACGCTGTTTGACGACTACGGCAAAGAGAAATTTCTAAAGGACAAGGGGCTTGAACGCGGTACATTTTATAGAATTCTTCGCGGCGAAACTTGCAGGCAGAAAACCGCCGAAAAGATAGCCGCCGCCCTCGGCATGACGCTTGAAAAGGTTTTTGACGATGTGACAGAGAATAAAGGAATGACAGGTGCGTCAGTGAATAAGATAAAACTAAACCTTTCCGCGATATTTACGGCAGCTTGCCGAAAAGAGATAATGCGCCGTAACCCCTGCAAGTTGGTAACGCCGCCAAAAGTGGATACTGCGCCCGCCGCTTTCCTCGATGAAGAACAGGCAAAAGCCCTTTTGACAGCTTGCCACGAACAAAGCGACTTTCAGCTTGAAGTCATTATTAACCTGTTTTTAGCTACGGGGTATTCGTGCGGGGGAATTAACTGCGTTACATTGGGACGACTTGGACGGCAAAACGGGCGTGTTATTTGTACAACATACGCTTGTTAGAATGAACGGGCAGTTTGTACGGCAGACAACAAAAACCGCCGACAGCACAAGGCGAATTGTACTTCCGGCGTATATACTGAAATTGTTAGCCGAACATAGGGAGCGTCAAAAGGAATACCGGGCTTCGCTTCGGGAATTATGGAAAAATCCCGACGACATAATCTTTACAAACCTGCACGGGGACTATCTGAACGGCATAAACTTAAACCGCAAGTTAAAGGACATTGTAAAAGCCGCCGGACTTCCAGACATACACCTGCATAGCCTGCGCCATACTCACGCAAGTTTACTGATAAATTCCGACGTAACGGTAAGGGTCATAGCGGACAGGTTAGGGCATAGCACAACAAAAACCACGCTCGACACATACAGCCACGTTTTCGCCGCAAGTGAAGTTAAAGCAATGCAAGCCGTGGAAATGGCGCTGTTCAAACAAGAAGAATAAAGCAAAAGCGACAAAGGATAACCGCCTGTGAGCGGCTATATTTTGTCGCTTGTTTGTCGCTTAAACCTACTAAAAGTCGCTTATTTATGCTCGATGATACTAAATCATAAGTTGCGGAATACCTTGATATAATAGGCTTTTCTCGAACATTCTAAGGGATACTATATTACTATGTTAGTCTGATAAAGAGCCTCTCATCACATACGAATTGAGTATCGGCCTGGGGGAGAAAAAACTTCTCGTCGTCAAAAAAGAAATTCTGCGTTTTAGAAGAGGGCAGACTGGCGCCCCCTGGAAAGTGCTGGAGTTCGCCGTAGGTGAGGGAACAGCCGCGGCAGGGGAATTAAAAAGCTATCCGGACGTAAAAATCGCGGAACGTTCAAAACAAAAACTTGATTCCCCGGACATCCTGGCAATCAAAGGGTTGGGGCAGTTTAAAGAATTTACCGCCGTCTCCACCCGCGCCGGCTGATAGAAGATTGGTACGTCTCCGATTTCCATATCGAAGACGCGCGTGACAGAAAAGACGCGGGGTACAGCGAGAGGTTATCCAAAACAGGAGACAACCTCGCCTTGGTCGCAAAATACCTTTATGAAAACCACAGAGAAAAATTTGATGAGATACTCGCGAAAATGAAACAGCGCGTACCCGGCGTCACCGGCATCGAGGCCGAGGAAACTTCCGACGGATATATCGTTCTGCGTTTCCAGGACGGTAAATTAAAAAATCCCTTCTCCTCACGCTTTGTATCAGACGGGACCATAAAGATGTTTACCTACCTGGTGCTGCTGAGCGACCCGGAGCCGCATGCCCTTCTCTGCGTCAAAGAGCCGGAAAATCAACTCTATCCACAGCTATTAAAAGAACTGGCGGAGGAATTCAGGCTTTACTCAAACGCGGGGGGCCAGGTTTTCATCTCGTCGCACTCGCCGGATTTTCTGAACGCAATCGACATCGACGAACTCTACTATATGGTCAAGCAGGACGGCTTTACAAAAGTATACAAAACTTCGGAAGACGAGCAGGTAAAAGAACTCTACGAAGGCGGAGACAAACTGGTATACCTTTGGAATCAGGGATTGCTCGCGAACAATGCGGCCTGGCGCAAGGGTTCTCTGACCACAGAGGAAAAACAAACTAGATGAGGATCGTCTTTTTGCTCGAGGAGGATCGTCTTTTTGCTCGAGGAGGAATCAATGAAACAGACGCTTGACATTATCCTCCCACAAATATTATCTGAAGACACAAGCTTTATCACGATCCCGCATCAAGGCTGCGGAGACTTAAGAATATCCGTGGAAAACAAGTTAAAGAGCTGGCGCGGTGATGACATGCGTTTCGTCATCGTTCACGATAAGGACAACAAAGACTGCCGCCTTCTCAAACAGGAGCTTGCTAAGATATGCAAACCATACAACCGAAAGGTGCTGATCAGAATCGCTTGCCAGGAACTGGAAGCTTGGTATTTCGGCGATTTAAAAGCCGTTTCCGCGGCGTATGGTAAAAATTTATCGCCGCTTGCGAATAAAAACAAATACCGCTATCCCGACAACATTCGCAATCCAAAAGAACTATTGCGGCGGCTGATCCCCGAACATCAACAAATATCAGGAGCCAAGCGCATAGCCTGCCACATGGATCTGTCAGCCAATAGCTCGGCAAGCTTCAATACTTTCATCAACGGCGTGCGGCGTTTGGAAAATACAGATAACGTATAATACCATCTCGCCTTGCTGGCGAGACATTACTGGGGCTTGTTGAGCCCATGATGTTCCCGCCTATAAATATATGGCTGTCAACTGGCATCTCGGGGCCTATAGGTTTTGTTTTTTCTCCGCTTGTAAAGCCCGATCGAGTAGGAGGCCTCCCATTAATTGAAAGGCTGCCCACATCACACTATTGCTCTACGTATAGTTCTGTACATGGCGGTTCAGCAACTTGTGTGTATCCTTTTGTATGCCCCGGATACGTCATAAAAACCAACGATGCCTGCGAGATGTTTTCAACCTATCTCCCGCACGGACAGACCTCTTTCTTATGGTTTTCCGCCTTCATCGCGATATCATGCCTCTTTTCTTTAGGGCTTGTTACTGTTCAGTTCCTATGGTATGATTTTATTATTCATTATTAAACGATGTTTTACATAACATATGCAACGCAAACACACCCAGCATTGAAATAATAAGAAAGAACGCCGCGTAAGATGATACGTAAGTTATATCTATTAAATTATCATATTCCTGAATAAATACCCCGGAGAACCATTGGCTGAATAACACAGCCAAAAAGAGGATCACATTGTTGGCGCCGGTAACTGTTCCTACTAAATCTGGCCCCACGATCTTGTAGAGATAAATATTACAGAGCACGTTCGTCATACCAAGGATAACGCCAAGGCATAAGGATAACGACAATAGTAGCGGCCAAGCCAGGCAAAAATCTATACACATAGTCAGAGACAACAATATTGAAATCAAAAGAAGGCATATCCACCTGATGTATTTCGGCGACTTCACTAGGTCGTTCCCATAGCGACCGCAAAGAAACGCTCCAACCAGAACGCCCGAGCCCGCCATGGACATATAGAACCTTGCTGAGCTTACAGCGATATTACCTGACTTTGCAATCCAAGTAACGCCCCACAGCCCTATAAGGTTCATCTGTAAAAGCATCCCCAGGCTCCAGAGAAACAAAATCGATCTCAGCTGAGAAAATCTGCAAATTATCATAAACCCCGATAATACTCCGCTTGCTTTTTCTGCCTTTGCGCAACTAATCGTAAAATTCCTGCGCAAGTAATAGAGGGAACATGCAATTAACAGCACAAGAACGGCAAGTGTGCTGTGTATAGCGCGGTATCCATATTTATCAACGGCAACTCCTAATGGCGTAATTGAAACAACCCCGCCAAAGTGACCAAGCATTATTGTATATCCCATTAATTTTGAAAAAATACTCGGGGAAAATGCTTTTGCCTGAAAAACCATTATCCCACAAAACGTAGGGCCAGCCCCTATTCCAATCAAAAACCTAGCAAAACAGAGTGATGTCGTCGATCGCGCGATTGCAAACAAAAATAATCCAAAGGCAAATATTGCTAATCCACAACTTTCAATAAACAACGGTCCCTTTTCATCGCACATTTTTCCGCAAAAGGGTTGAGTTACCGTATACCCATAAAAAAACATTCCAGAAACAAGCCCGATTGCAGACGGTGTCAAAACTATCGAAGCTGCTACATGGGGCAAGATAACGCCACTGGACGTCCGTAAAAAACATGCGAGAAAATATGAGAAGGCCAATAAGCAATAGATAAAATAATTGATAGCATCGCTATTTGTTTTTCGCATATACGCTATTCCTTTCTCACGCATTCACTCAACGACACAGAAAGAGTAGCCTATCCATTTAATAGCTTAGAACACGCCTTGCAAGGCATGTTCTAAGCTATACTATAAGGGAAAGGTGGATAGCTTAATTAAAGTCACCCAAGAATATGGGTGTGTCTGCTTTGATAGAGACAGCATCCTCTGGGCAGAGCGACGGGCAAAGTCCGCATCCTTCGCATTTATTGCTATCAATGACGGCTTTTGCATCTTCGCCTTCTCCGGTCATGGTTATTGCGTCCTTAAAACACCAGTTCGGGCAGAGTCCGCATCCGTTACACTTCTCGGGATCGACGGAACTGCATGGCCTAATATCACGGTTAACCTTGTCCCATGTGACGATCTGCGGAAGGGTTTTGCCAATGATATCCTTTGCGGCGGAAATGTTGTTTTCGATAAGATAATTTTCAAAACCATCTAGGATATCCTTAATGACGCCGAATTTTTTGCCGCCGTATATTATCGCGGTGCAGACCTGAACAGTCGTTGCGCCAACCATCATTGCTTTGGCAAAGTCCTCCCATGTATAAATTCCGTTCGTCGCTGAGATCGGTATATTGTGTTCCTTAGCGATCTTCGCGACCCATTTAAGCATGATCGGCCTCATCCACGGACCGCCAACCCCAGCATACGCAGAATGGAGGATAGGCCGCCCTGTTTTTATATCGATATCCAATGACGAATATCTGTTGATTACTGTAACGCCGCTCGCTCCTGCCGCTTTGACCTTACCGGCGGACTCAACAATATTGACAGCTTCTCCCGTAAGTTTCGTAAACACTGGGATTTTAACTGCGTTTACAACGGCATTTACAACTTCCGCGGCAGCATCAGGCGAATTGCCAAGTACCTGGCCGCTCTTATATCCAAGATCCTTGGGGTGCGGACAGCCAAAATTCAGTTCTATCATCGGCACACCGATATCTTCCATCTTTTTGGCGAGCTCCTGCCAGTTCGGGATGGAAACCCCGGATATGCTGCCTACCAACGTCGTATTGTATTCGTCGCATACTTTTTTAGCCTCAACCATCTGGGGCCACCATTCTTCAGTGTTGTAAGTGCAGAGGAACTCAGCTGAATAATTTGAATAGATATTTGGCCACCCAGACTTGTGAAGTATCGTAAAGCGCGGGTTGCTGTATTGCTGCGCAAGCGGTTCAGGGCTGATAGTTTTGCTGATCAAGCCGCCGGCGCCGGCTTCGCAGCATTTCCGCATATACTCGGCGTTCTTCGTCGGAGTCGCGGAGGCAACGATAAGGGGGTTTTTAAAGTTTACGCCGCAATATTCAACTTGCATATTTGGTTTCATGTTCATACATTCTCCTTTTGCCATTAAGGCTTATTTTATTTCCCAAAAATTTGTTTTTACTATAACGAATGACTTTTATTTACCCGCTAGAGATTTTATATCTTTCTGTGCGGCATCAAAAAGCTGTTTGCTCGTCTCTCCCTGAGCTTTATACAAATCCCAAACAGAGCGTGATTTGTCTATAAATTCCTTTCTCTCCGAGTCATTAAGTCGATAGATTTTCAGGCCCTTTTTTCCAAGTCTCTCGATACACGCCTCTTCATCTGCGACAAGGTAATCTCTCTGAGCTTTTATATTCGCAGCCGCTGCCTTAGAGACGATTTCTTTTTCTTCGTCCGTCAACGACTTCCACCATTTTTCGTTGGCAACCTGAAGCCCAAGGAAGTTACAATGGTAAGTTACAGTAAAGCCCTTCTGTACCTCATACCATTTGACTCTCTCAGTTCCATGGGCGGTGTTCTCCCCTCCGTCGGCAACCCCCTGTTGCAGAGCGGTATAGACCTCACTGAAATCTATCGGCGTAGGAACGGCACCCCAGGCCTTCATTTCCGCTACCAGAAGTTTTGAAGGGAGTATGCGCATTTTCATACCACTCATATCGTTAACATTATGGATGACCTTATTTGTCGTATGGAACTGTTTAAACCCGTACGATGAAAATCCCAGGAAATGCAGCCCCATCCTCTCATTCAAGTATTTACCGATCGCCTTTGATACAGAGGCATCCAACACTTTCCAGTTATCCTTGTAATTACCTGGAAGGAAAAATGGAAGGTCGGTGATATTGATTTCAGGGACGATTCCGCTGACAGCGGAAGCTGCGGCATAGACAATATCCATTCCGCCGGACTGCGCCGCGTCGAAGTGTGCCTTTACGCTACCAAGCTGTGCTCCGGTAAATGTCTGGACCTTTATCTTACCTCCCGAAAGCTTATCAATCTGTTCAATAAAAACTTTTAACCCCACGCCTCCGACATCATCCATAGGAACAGTCATTGCATATTTGATTGTTTTAATCTTGATATCCGCCGAGGCCTGCCCCGCAAAAAACACTCCAGCCAACGCAACCGCCGCCATAATTCCCGCAAAACACTTTCTCATTACAATCTTCCTCTCTATGTTTTATTTGTGATACTTGCCTACATCGTTCCAAGCACGCTCTGGCTGCCAACGTAACCGGTCAATTTAGGTATAAGCAGACTTATGTCAGGAATATATGTTATTAACAAAAGGGTTATTATATTAATGATTATAAACGGTAGAACAGCACTATATATCCCAGACATTTTTAAATCTGATATAGTTTTAGAAACAAACAAGTTCAGGCCAAACGGTGGAGTGAACATACCTATCGCAAAATTCGATACGGCTACAGCACCTAAATGGACGGGATCTATTCCCATTGACAGCGCGGGTCTGTAAAATAGCGGCGCCATTATAGTAATTGCCGCGCTGCCATCAATGAACATGCCCAAAATTAAAAACACTATGTTTAATATGAGCAAAAATACGTACGGAGAATTAACTACTTCCACTAAATGAGCCATAAACATTTGAGGAACGTACGTAACTGTAAACGCCCAGCCAAAAAGCGCCGCCGCTCCCAAGAGGATCATAAGCTGCGATATTGTAACGCTTGAGCGCAGCAAAGCTTTGATCAACCCTTTAAAAGTCAGCTCTTTGTATATAACGGACGTTACAAAAGCCGCATACACAACAGAAACTCCGGCCGCTTCTGTCGGTGTGAACATGCCGCTCATTATCCCACCCATAATGATTATGGGAACACCTAAAGCCCACGACGCATCCTTCGTTGCCTTCCACTTTTCATCCCAAGTAGCAGATTTTGAGAGTGGAATGTTATTTTTCCTTGCGTACCAATAGCTATAGAGTAATACTCCGGCGCCGTAGACAAGCCCCGCGCCAAAACCAGCCATAAACAAAGCTCCGATTGAAACGCCAGTAACCGCTCCGTAAACGATAAATGTAATGCTTGGCGGAATAAGAATTGCAACCGATCCTGCTGATGTAATCAGACCAGTCGAAAACTTCGGACCATACCCGCTTTTCACCAATTGGGGATACATCATCGTGCCTATAGCGGAAACAGTCGCTGGGCTGGAACCTGAAAGAGCTCCAAAAAACATGCTGCTCGCTTCCGTCGTCAGCGCGAGGCTTCCGTGAAATCCCCCAATAAACACATCCGCAAAATCCAATATCCTTTTTGAAAGACCGCCTACGATCATGATATCTGCGGCAAGAATATAGAATGGCATTGACATGAGAGAAAATTTATCCATACCGTCAAAGAGTCTCTGCATTGCAATGACTATATCGTAGTTACCAAAAGCAAGCATTGCAGTAATTGTCGAAAGCGACATGGAAATAAAAATCGGTACGCCTAACGCCATCGCCGCAAGCAATATTGTTATGAGGCATGCTAACATAGTATCATCCTCCTACTTTTCATTTTTCAAGACACAGATGAGCTCTTGAACGGAACGATATATCACCAACAGCGACCCGATCAGCAGGGGAGAATATGGAATTATGATCGGAATATCCATGGCAAGAGTATGTTCATTCATCTTCCAGCTCATAAGCAGCAACTTCGAGGAAGCAAAAGTCATCACCATACCAAATATTATTTGAATTGCAAATATGACGATATGCAATATCCGTTTTGATGACTCTGATGACATCTGAAGAAGCAGATCGACAGATATTGTGGCGTTGTTGCGAATTCCCATGCCAAGGCCTATCATGGTAACGTAAATGATAAGATACCTGACCGCTTCATCGCTCCAAGCAAAACCAGTCCTAAAACAATACCGCAACACAACATTGACAAAGAGAACCACAACCGACATTGAAAGCGCAATTAAACATGTTGCTTCTTCAAATCTGTCAACAAACTTACATAACATTGATTTCTTCATAACGATCATCATCCCTTTCTGAATCAATTTTTTCTTGAATCGCTGCCAGCATTTTTTCCGGTGTAATTGGCAAACTGCGTATGCGGACGCCGACAGCGTCATAAATAGCATTCGCAACTGCGGGAGCAATCGATGTCAGCGCAGGTTCGCCAAGCCCTTTTGCTCCGTAAGGGCCATTGGGATCATCCGATTCAATCAACAGTGAAATAAGCGGGGGCATGTCGGTCATTCTTGGCATACTGCCGTGCTTAAAGCTCTGATTGGCCACAGTTCCATTCTTCTCAATCATAGATTCATACAGGGCAAAACCTAATCCCATCGCCACCGCGCCGTGGACTTGCCCTTCCGCCATCATTGGATTTATCGCCCGCCCCAGATCATGTGAAGAGACCACATTCAACAATTTTATTTCGCCAGTCTCACGATTGACGGCAAGCTCAACGATCTGTGTAACAAACGGATAGGCGCAGGAAACGTTTCCAACTTTTGTTATGGGGTCAACCATACTGACGTTGGGCGGCTGAAAACTGCCATGCCCTATTATGGTAGCTCCAGCCTGTTCGTAGGATGCCAATTCTGACGCTTCGGCAAAATTTATCAACTCGCCGTTTGAACTGTAAATCACACCCTCTTTAACGCTCAGTTGATCCAGTTGAGAATGGAGATGCTTAGCCGCCGATTCAAACAATATCCTCCTTGCGTCGATAGCGGCGTTCTTCACCGCATTACCTCCCAGAGTGGTGACTCTGTCGCCAAAAGTCCCCATTCCATGCGGGCAAGTTTCCGTATCCATGTCCGCGACAGATACCCAATCTACCGGTATCCCCAGCTCTTCTGCCGCAATCATCGCAAAGACAGTTTTGCACCCCTGTCCCATATCAACTTCTCCTGGAAATATGGTTACGCGACCTTCTTCATTAATGCGTACTAATGCTGAAGATCCATCAAAGAAGGGCAAAAAAGTCCTATTGCCAGATACGTGGAGGCATGAGGCAATACCAATACCTTTGCTCCATTTATCGTTGTGAGTAAGCTGATATTCTTTCTTCTTTTCAGACCATTTCGCCGCTTCCACGCTCTGTTTTATACAGTCGGAAAAACCGCAGCTTCCAAACCACCAATTATGCGGCGTAATGTCATCTTTTTGACTTGCATTCATCAAACGAAGTCCTGCCGGGTCAATACCGAGTTTTACGGCAGCCTCATCTATCAACGTTTCCTGCGCAAAATGGCTTTGAGGACAGCCAAAGCCACGAAAAGCACCCGTTGGCATTGAATTAGTGTAGACCAAATAACTTTCGGTCTTAATATTTTCGATGCGGTATAAATTATCGTTGCGTGTCGTCGCACTGAGTTGTATCCCAATGCCATAGTTCATATAAGCGCCGTTATCACAAACAAGGCGCACTTTTTTGCCAAGGAATTTACCTTCAGCTGACAGAGCCAGCTGCATGCGGAGCTTTATCGGTACTCGGGGCAGAGAGGCCGTCATCTCCTCTTGGCGCGTATTAACCATTTTCACCGGACGTCCGCTGAATTTTGAAAGCAATGCGCAAAGAGGGTGAAGCTTGTATTCAAGTTTTCCGCCAAAACCGCCGCCTAATGGTAATTGTACCACCTTGACCTGATCGCGCCTTACTCCAAGCGCCTTCGCGTATGTCATTCTTGCAAGCACCGGCGACTGTGTAGGCAGCCAGAAGGTTATCTTATCCCCAATCCATGAAGCCACTCCAGCGTTGGGTTCAAGGTAGCCATGGTGTATCCTGCCGGAAGTGAATTCTCCCGTTACGACCAATGCCGCCTCACCCAGAGCCATTTCTATATCACCGTGACTTACATTCATCACATTGGCGATATTAGATCCAAAGCGCTCATGAATAATAGGGGCGTCAGCCCGCATTGCCTCCTCCGTGTCAAACACCGCCGGCATTTCTTCATAATCAACTTTTATGCGCGAGGCAGCTTCCTGCGCCGCGTCCAACGTGTCCGCGGCAACGACCGCCACTTCATCCCCAACATAGCGAACCTTATCAAATGCCAGTATTTGTTCGTCAAGTTTAGATACGCCAGCAACAGAATAGTACGGCATTTCTATATCTTTTCCTGTAACGACGGCCCTGACACCTTTAACGGCTTTAGCATTGGAGGCATCAATGCCTCTTATGTATGCATGCGGGAATGGGCTGCGCAAGACGGAACCAAAGAGCATTCCCTCAACACTGTAGTCGCTTCCAAAAATTTGTCTGCCTGTAACTTTGTCTACGGCATCAATCAAAGGGTGTGATTTACCTATAACAGAATACACTGCCTATTCCCCTCCTTGATCAAATTTTGTCCGTACAGCAATATCCGCCAAATGCTTTGCAGCAAAACCAACGGCCTTCACGATGTTCTCGTAACCGCTGCAGCGACAAAGATGTCCAACCATAGCGTGGCGTATTTCTTCCGAAGTGGGATCGCTGTTCTCAGAAAGAAACCCCACGGCAGCCATAACCATACCAGGTGTGCAGTACCCGCATTGAATTGCCCCAGCTTCAACGAAAGCCTTTTGCACCGGATGCAGATCATCTGCTTCTGCAAGCCCCTCTATCGTTGTTACGGAATGTCCTTCGGCCTGATGCGCCAGCATCATACATGACAAAACAGCTTTACCGTCCAAAAGGACGGTGCATGAACCACAGTCACCATTGTCGCAGCCTTTTTTAGTCCCTGTAAGGTGCGCGACATTCCTTATAAAATCGAGCAGAGACATGCAGGAGTTGACCTCAGCGCTGTATACTTTTTCATTGATTCTAATAGTTGTCATGAGTTTATTCCTGTCCCGCCCTGTCAATAGCTTCTTGCATTACAGACGGAAGAGCTTTCTTGCGATATCCTTCCGAGAGTTTAAGCGTACCGACAAATTCAATTTCACCGCAAAGAGAATTTATATTATTCCGACAAACATTCTGAAAGGAATATATTTTCTTTGTAGAACCGCCGATTGTCAGGTCATAACTATCGCTGCGGCGCCTAGCTATCACAGATATATATGGAAACCCCATCTTTAACGGTTGGCGAAGTTCAGCCATGCCAAAATGCCCTTTGCACATTCCTTGCAACAGCACTTCGGTCAGCACTTCATTGACGTTAAGGTCTATTCCGCCATCTCCTTTGAAAAAATCTTTTATTAAAACATGGCGTTCTCCTGCGTTGCTTTTGATCACGACAGACGCTCCGTATGCCTTTAAAGGCAACAGCATATCCGCATATGCCGCATTGCGGCAGGGGCGCGTTGAACGGTCTCCTGTCATAGCGCGGCATCCCGGAAGAAAACATACGCCGCAATTTGCTCGCGAGGCACATATATTGCCGCCGATTGTTCCGACGTTACGAACCTCCATAGAGCCTATATTTCCCGCAAACATCACCAGCAGCGGCGCCCAGTCTTTTATAAGCTTGCTATTCACTATCTCAGCAAGCTTCACGCAGGAGCCTATGCGCATATAGTCACCATCAGAACTAATATTACATAGCTCTTTCACACATGAGATATCGAAAACTATTCCGGGACGCGTCATATTGTGCTTGAGCTTCAGCATGAAGTCTGTACCTCCGGCCCAGATTCGCCCATTTCTTTCATTCAAACGCTGGAGCAGTTCATCCGTATCTTTTATTTTTACATACGAAAAATTACGCATCTGAAATATCCCCTTATACCGTCAGGCGGCGATCTTCAAGGACAGGGAATTCTTTTCTGATTCTATATACGCTGCCGGATGATATCTCAGCTCTCACAATCGTCTCTTCGTAGCCGGAAGAAGCGATCACATACCCCCAGGGGTCAACGATCTGGCTGTGTCCTGCAAGGCGTATTCCATGATCCACGCCTGCCGCGTTGCATGAAATCAGATAGCAGGTATTCTCCAACGCTCTGACCTGATTAAGCGCGTTCCACGCCTCAACCCTCGGAAATGGCCAAGCCGACGTAACGAGGAAAAATTCTGCACCTTGTTCGATAACCATCTTTCTGAACAGTTCGGGAAAGCGCAGATCATAGCATGTCGCGAGACCGACACGTCCGAATTCCGTGGAAACTACGGACATCTCTTCTCCTGGGGTAAGAATCTCAGGCTCCCTGCATTTATATGAGAAAAGGTGCATCTTCCTGTACTCCAAAACGTTACGGCCCTCACGGTCGAAAAGTATGCTTGTGTTGTAGTATTTGCCGTTCCTGGCCTCAACAAAGCTGCCTGAATAAACATAGGCGCGAAGCTCTTTGGCCTTATGTGATATCGTTGTGGCCGTTTCCCCCTCAAGACTCTCGCTGGTAGCCTTATACTCATCATAGCTGAAGAAGCCTATGTTCCAGAGCTCTGGAAGGACAATAAGATCATCTCCGGCGCATTTATCCATAAGTTCCAACACATAATTTATTGTCTCTTTTTTACTGCGGGAATTCTTTATTTCTAACTGAATAGAAGATATTTTCATATGGAAAAACCTCCTTTTTGGTAGAACAATTTATAATTCATATCATGCAAAACAGCCTCTAGTACCCCTCCGCCTACCGCCAGAGCTTTATCTGTGATCGAAAAGCAATGTTCCCTTATGTCGCGCGGATCGACGTCGCCTATTTTCAGTCCTTCAGTTACATATACAGCCGGATGTATCAACCCGCGCAGCATACCGTTTATCTGCGCGACGACATCTTTACCTCCGACTGTCGCACAGTGTCTCCTGCCATAACATGGTCCCCTATCTGAGCAATAGGTTCGACAAATCCATTGGACGGAGCTTTTAACAATCTTTCAGTCGTATACCCCATCTCCATCCCCGGAATACCGGTATTGGGGATGGCTCCGCCATCTGAAATCAAACGGCCGAGGTAATGTCCGCGTTTTGTCTCCACAACATAATGAACATCGACCTTGGCCGTAAATCCCGGGCCTATACCTATAACCAGCGGAGCCATATTTATAGCCGTCCCGGTATTTCGCTTCGCCATGATGGCGTCTACCAGCAAATTCGGACGCAGCGCCTTTATCGAATCTCCCTCCGGGTCTACCAGTACGGAAACGTCTCCGCTCAAAAAAACCTCTTCCGCGGAAGATATCTTTCTCACCGGCATTCCGTCGATGACACAACTTCCATCGAAGACGGCAGATGCGGCCGATACTGTGCGCCGCACCACAAGCGGCGCGTGCGTTTCGAGCGAAAGAACGCGAAAACCGCATCGCCACAGCCTGTAGATTATCCCCGTCGCGAGGTCTCCTCCGCCGCGGACGATGGCCAATCTGCCGTCCCTTAACATTTTTATATGCTCTTAGTTGAAATCGCCCAGATAGACGGGGACTTCGCCCTCCATCTTTATTGCGTCCTTCGGGCAGAGGGCGGCGCAGAGGCCGCAGCCGTCACACTTATCAGGGGCGATGTATGACTTTTTCTTGCCCTCGACGTCGACTATCTTTATCGCGTCATAGAAGCACCAGCTCGGGCAAAGCCCGCAGCCGACGCACTTATCCTGGCAGACCTTGCTGATCGCCGTATGCTCGCGGTCGACCTTATCCCAGGTGATTATCTGCGGCAGCGTGATGCCGCGGAGCTTGTTGATGTCGTCGATATTATGGTCTGCAAGGTACTTTTCTACTCCCGCAAGGAAGTTCCCGACTTCGGCAAACTGCTTCGGGCCATACATGATCGCCGTGCATGTCTGTACCGTCGTCGCGCCGCACATGATGCACTTGATCACATCTTCCCAGCTGAATATGCCATTGGTCGCCGAGATCGGCATCCCCGTGGCGGCAGCTATCTTCGCGATCCACTTCAGCGTTATCGGTCGCATCCAGGGACCGCCGACGCCGGCGTAACCGCCGTGCAGCAGCGGGCGGCCCGTCTCAATGTCCACGTCGAGCGCGGAGAAGCGGTTTACCACCGTAAAGCCGGCCGCGCCCGCTTCTTTGCAGCGTCCCGCGACGTCGACGATGCTGACGGCTTCGCTGGTGAGTTTTACGAAGACGGGGATTTTAACGGCGTCACAGACGATGCGTGTGACCTCTGCCGCCGCCTCCGGCGAGTTGCCGAGCTCCTGGCCGCTCTTGTAGCCGAGGTCTTTGGGATGCGGGCAGCCAAAGTTGAGCTCGAGCATCGGCAGGCCGAGGTCTTCCATGCGTTTCGCCAGCTCGATCCAGCTTTCCTTTGAGTTTCCGGAGATACTGCCCACCAGCGTACAGTTACGCTCGTCGCACTCTTTCTTCGCGATCGCCATCTCGTTCATCCATTCCTCTGTGTTGTAAGTGGCGAGGAATTCGCAGGAGTAGTTCGAATAATTATTGGGCCAGCCCTTTTTATGAAGTACGGTAAAGCGCGGCGATACATACTTCTGGGCAAGAGGCTCCGGGCTGTAGGTCTTGGCAATGACGCCGCCGGCCCCGGATTCCGCGCAGCGGCGCATATATTCGCCGTTCTTGCTTGGCGAAGCGGAGGCGATCACCATCGGGTTTTTAAATTTAACACCGCAATATTCTACGGTAAGATTCGGTTTCATTTATTTTCCCTCCATAAGTGCATGGTAAATATTTTGAAGAATGAGGCGTTTACGCGTCAGATAAACGCCTCATAGGGATAAACTCGTCTGTTTTATCTGGGTGCGCCGAGTTTATTTTTCAGCAGTGAGCATTCGGGGTCGACCGGCTTATTGGGGTCCTGATAACGGAACTCCATCGTCATGCAGCCGAGGGGAATGCTGTAGGGGCCGTGCTTCATGCCGGGAAGGCGCGAGCCGTAGTAGCCCTTGGCCATCGTGAGGTTTTTGTTCGTATCGGTCAGATAGCCGTCCACGACATAGATCTCTTCGCAGAAGTCATGCGACAGGACCTCTGGCATCTCCGTTTGGGGAGGGAACTTCAGAAGCCTCGTGTAATTTCCCGTCTCGGGGTCATAAGAGAGGACCTTTTCCATCGTTCCGTTGTAGCCGCCCTCCACAAGCCGCCATTCGCCGCGAAGATCCACATCGCGAATTTCATATTCCTGCTTTGCCATAACAAAAAACGCCTCCTTGTGAATTTTATATAAAGATAAAATTTTAATCAGTTGCCTTTATACCATGATGACTTGCAGGTCATCTCGTATACGTTGCCCAGCCTGCGCCCAAGGATCGGGTCCTCGAGCTCCGTCTCAAAATAGGGGCTGTAATCGGCCTTAAAGAGGGAGGCGACGGTTCCTGAATAGACAACGAGCCCCTCCGTGTCCTTAGGGTCACAGAGAAGCTTTTTCGCTCTCTCCGCAAGATCCGCCGCGTCCAGCATGGCCGTCAGTTTTGCCTCCTGGAAGAGCTTTTTCTCTCCGTCCGCTTTGATCCAGCTGCGGATGATGATGTCGTCCCAGTGGTCTATCACGTCACTCAGCTTCCAGAGTTCTTTGCTGATCGTGTTTGGATATATCTGTTTGGCTTTAGGTATGTCTATCGTCTCAAGCTTGCGGTCGGTGTGGTCGCTGCCGACGCCTACATATATTTCGCTTTTGTCAAAGAAAAGGGCAAATTCCGCCTCTCCCGAATGGTCCGTCTCATCAAGCACCTCAAATTCCTCTGACTGCGTGAGCTTATCGGTAAATTTGGGAAAATATACCGGAGTCTTATCGGGCGCGGGTATCCCCTCCTCCTTCAGCTCGTCGATGTGGGCCTGCACGGCGGCCTGGTCACGCCCCGTATAGCCTGCGTTGATGATATGTTTCGGGATAAAATCGATTACCCTTTCTTCTCCGTTTTTTTCTAATACCTTAAACTTCACAATACCGGCTCCTCTCATGCAAAAGATGCCTGCAACAAATATGCATTTCTTAATAATGGATGTGTTTATCTATTTGGCATACAAATTATCTATTTTGAATGCAATTTTGTCAAGAGGATACATTGACTTTTGGACAAAAAAAGAGAGCCTAACTTCATAGGTTCTCTTCTTCAAATTTATACGCAGATTATTCGATCCATTTTCAGTTTTTTAAGCATCCGGCAGGATCTCTTATCAAAGCGGCATAACTGTTTTCCAAATGTTCCTTCATCGCAAGGCGCGTTTTTTCCGCGTCTTTGTTCCACAGCATCTCCACCAGGCGCTCATGTTCGCTTATGACCTCGCCCCAGCGATCTTTTCTCTTGAGCATCAGCAGCCCCATCCGCAGCACCTCGTCCTGAACGGTGCTCCAGAATCTCAGCAGCCGCTCATTTTTCATGCTTTCGACCACAAGGTAATGGAATTTAAGGTCAAGGGTAGTGAGCGTATATACTTCGGTAGCCGACTTCATCTCATTCAGGATTGAGTCCAATTGTCCGGCGGCCACTCTCGGCTCTCCGTTTTTCAACAGGTCATCCAAAGCGGCGTATTCGACAAGGTTGCGTATCTGTATGATCTCGTGGACGTCGGCGATGGTGACGGGACGTACCTGCATCCGTTTTCCCTCTCCGGGAACGAGCCAGGATTCCTGCGACAGCCGCTGTATCGCCTCCCGCACAGGCGTGCGGCTCACGCCAAGGCTCTCGGACAGTTCGCGCTCTTTAAGTACGGAGCCGGGAGGATATTTCAGGGAAATTATCCCTGCTTTGATCTTTTCATATACCTGCGCAGATAATGACTTTTCTTCCATTCATTTCACCTCATGCGTTAGGATAGCATACTTCCGTCATATTGGCATACATTTTTATCATTATCTTTGATTTTCTCCAAAAAGATCATTATAAATACATTCTTTGTATTATTTATACCATTATATACAAGTCTATTATTATCCTCGTTCCTGTACTGCGAAAGCCGCAGATATCGCGTACCTTCTTCCGGCTTTTGTTTGCTGGGCGCCGATGTCACATGCTGTCAAAATCATCAACTATTTCTAATTTCTTTAAATGTTCCGTATAGTTGAGGCCGCAAAGGCAGAAGCCCTTGGCTTGGTCGTGCGTTAGAATCCCGTAGGCCGCGTTATCAAGATGCAGCCGCCAGAAGCAGGGACGCTCTATTCCCAGAGCCCCGGCAAGCATCGGCTTCAGCAGCGCCCTGTGCGATACCAGGGCGATAGTTTCTCCCGCATACTCCGCGACGGTACGTTCCAGTTCGCGCAGCGAGCGCCGGCGCACCTCTTCGATGTTTTCCGCGCCGTCGACGCGGAGCGACTCGGGGGCTGTAAGCCAGGTCTTCCACATTTCCGGAAACTCCTCAATGATCTCGCTTTGCAGGCGATTTTCCCACGATCCGAAGCAAATGTTGCGGAATCCATCTTTTACGACCGGCGACAGTCCCAGGCGCAGGCCGAGGATTTCGGCGGTCATCACCGCGCGCGACAGCTGGCTCGTGACGATACGTCCGATCCCGAGCTCCTTCATACGCTCAGCCAGCGCCCGCGCCTGCTTTATGCCGTTTTCGTTGAGGGGGAAATCGACGCAGCCCCGGATGCGCCGCTCCCTGTTTCCCGCGCATTCGCCGTGTCTTATGAAATATATCGTCGTCTTTGCTGACATCGCATCATCCCTCCCTGTTCATCCCCGCAGGTTTGGATGCCGTCCCGGTTCTTATCATAACGGTTTCCGCCTCCAAAGTTTTTCGGAACTGCCGCCGCCCGTCACCTGTTCTGCCTGTTGTGCGCGGCGGTATGATGATATCTTATTAAAGTATATCATTACAATGGTATTTATTATTTTACAGATATCGACAGGAATACCCGGCGCGGCGCTGGAGGAACAGCAACACGAAAGTATCCGCCGCTTAGGTCCATCCGGAAAAAATCGAGACCGCCTGCTGATATGCCGGCGGTCTCGATTTTTATTTACAGGGCTTATGAAACTATAGTTTTTAGTCGGAGAGGGCCGGAGCCTCGCCCGTGGGTACTTCCTCCTGCTGCGGCGCATCCCCGCCGCCGCTCTCCTCCTGCGCCTCCGTATGAGGCAGCGGGAGCTCGACTGTCGGAGCACCGTCAACTATGGCTGGCAGGGAGTACATCACACTCGACACCGCTCCCAGGCTGAGGTCGCGTTCTACCGTTTTGATGACCTCTTCGGTGTCCTCGTTGATGACCGTTATCTTGATCCTGTGGCTCGGTCCCTTAAGCTTTACGACGTCACGGTCGCCCGCGTAGAACTCCATCGCCTTATCCTCGTCGCCGTCAACGACCACGTTCATATAGGCTATCTCCTGATACTCGTGTCCGTCGATGGCGGCCGTCTTATTGTCGATAAGCACCTCGTGCTCTTTGCCGACATAGTAGAGGACAAAGCATAGGAGAACCAGAAGCGCGACGAGCGCGAGACGTATGATCAGCCTCTTTTTATTTATATTGTGCGTCATGGCTATTCTCCTCTCAGGCTCCTTCTGGCCTCGATCTTATCCCTCTGGCGCCTCCAGGCGTGAAGCACGAGGGCCAGGGCGATGATGCCGTAGGAGACGAAGACGCGGAAGTATTCCCCAAGCTGCGCCTGCCCGATAAGCTCCTTGCCGGCCATCGGGGAGACGACGAACATCAGGTGGAAGAGCACGACGCCGACAAAGACGTTGGTGATCGTCGCGCGGCTGACGGATGCTCCGCCTATGAGGATCGCGGCGATGGCGAACATTCCCGCCTGGTCGTGGCTGTTGTAGGTGTTCATCGTGCCGATGTTCTGCAGGAATATTATCTGTCCGAAGCAGGCCAGCACCGTGGAGATCACGATCGCGATGATCCTCGTGCGTTCCACGGGGATACCTGCCGATTCGGCGACCGCCATATCCTGCCCGAGCGCGCGCATGTCCTGCCCGAGCTTCGTGCGGCGGAACCAGACGATGAAGAGGCAGAAGATGCCGATCAGGATGAAGGTCGCCACCGGTACGTCGATCGTGCCGATCTTAAACGGGATGAGGTTGTCGAGAACATGGCGGACGCCCGTGAGGTTTATCGCGTTGCGTATGCCATATCCGCGCGAAAGCACCAGCTGCGGGTTCGATATCGGCAGGATGTTGCCCATCCCGTAGAGCACGATCAGCTGATAGACGCCATTGATGAAAAACCCAAGGATATACGACGTCACCATTTCGCGGCCTTTGGCGCGGTTGAGGACGGCGCCGCATATATATCCGAGCAGGATCGCGATCGGCATGCCCACGATCGAGGCCAGCAGCATTCCCTCCCAGCCAACGACGGCCCAGTCAGTGACGAATATGAGCCCAATCTGCCCCGCCATCGCGCCGAGGACCATGCCGAAGTTGAGTCCCATGCCGGCAAGTATCGGGATGAGAAGGGAGAGGACGAGGAAGGAGTTTCTCGCCAGGCGCGTGAACATCTCCTGTATCAGATATGTGGCGGAAAAGCCTGAAAGCGGGATGGCTATCGCGGAGAGCCCGATAAAGACGATCGGGACCGCGTAGTCGGCCAGCATACTTTTCAATTCACGATTTCTTTTAGCCATTAGCGTTTCACCGTCACTTTCCGCGTAAGGGCATAGAGGATCATGCCGTTACTGACGATGATGCGGATGACCTCAGACATGTCCGTCTGCATGACGCTGTTGATTACCGAAGGCGTCATTGTCAGTATTCCTTGGAACAGGAAGGTCCCGACGACGACGTTGACCATCGTGGCCTTATTGACGGAGGCGCCGCCAAGCAGGATCGCGGCGACGGCGGGGAAAGCCATATAGAACGGCCCCATGTAAAGCTGGATGAATCCGAAGCTCTGTTCGTAAACCAGTATGCCGACCGCTCCAAGCACCGTCGAAAGGATGACGGAGATCGTGCGCATACGGTCTACGTCGATGCCGGATGCACGCGCGAATTCAGGATTGGAACCGACGGCGGTGACCGCCGTTCCGATCTTCGTCCGGAAGAAGGCCCATACGAGGAAGGCCACGAAGGCGAAGAAGAGGAACATCCCCACCGGCACATAGAAAAATTCGCCTATCTGGATATTCACATACTTGCTCAGCGCGTTTAGCCAATAGCCCTCGACGCTTATCGTCGTGCGGAGCCCAGAACCGCCGTAGCCCCAGATCATCGTCGGGCTCGTATATGGGAGCAGCAGCCAGGCGATGCACATGAGGGCGACGGATGAGAATCCAACGTAGGTGGCGATCATCATTTCGTCTCCCTTGACGCGGTTCAGCAGCTGTCCGTACAGCCAGCCGAGTACGACGGCTATCGGAATGGCGATCGCCGCGGCGAGGAGGAAACCGACGCTGCCCCTTATGCCGATCTGTATCGAGGTGACGGCTCCGAGGAGGCCGGCGATGATGCCGAGCGGCAGTCCGAAGTTCAGCCCGCATCCCGACTGTACCATCGGGACCATCGCGAGGACGAGTATGCCGTTCATTCCGACACGAACGAGCGTGTCGGAGAGCGAGGCGTCGATCCGCACGCCGACAAACGGCGCGGCGACGAAGAGCGCGCACAGGAAGAGGGCGATTATTACTCGCGGCCATCCTGCGTTCTCAATAAATTCCTGTAATTTATTCTTCATTTTTTGCTCACCTGCGTTCCCTTTATCAATTTACGGCGGCTGGTTCTTCGACGTGGCCAAGCATCAGCAGTCCGAACTCTTCTGCCGGCGCCGACGCCGGCAGGATGCCGGAGACCCTGCCTTCGTTTATTATCACTATGCGGTCACAGATGGAACGGAGCTCCTCCAGCTCGGAGGAGGTCATGATGATCGTCGTTCCGTCCTCTTCGTTGACGCGGCGCAGCGTATCGAGAACGAGCTTTTTCGCGCCTACGTCGATGCCGCGCGTCGGCTCGGAGACAAAAAGTATCTCCGGGCTCACCGCGAAGGCCTTCGCGAGACAGACCTTCTGCTGGTTTCCCCCTGAAAGCTCTATCGCGCGCTGGGCGGGGCCGGTGCAGCGTATCTCAAGGGATTTTATATATTCCCTCGTGCACTCCTCGATCGCCTTGTCGTCGCGCCATTTGACAAGGCCTCCGGCCAGCTTTCTAATAAACTTCTCCTGCACCTGCATCGCGGTGAAGGTTATATTCCAATCTATCCCCTCTTCAAGCAGAAGCCCTACGCCTCTGCGGTCTTCAGAGACGAAGGCCATCCCCTCTTTCAGAGAGGCGTCGGGGTCGTTGAGTTTTATCTCTTTTCCGCGCAGGAAGACCTTGCCGCCCGCGGCGTAAAGTCCCATGATGCCGTTTGAAATGCCGACCTTCCCCTGTCCGGCCAAACCGCCGAAACCGAGAATCTCGCCCTGACGGACCTCTATCGAAACGTCGCGCACCGTCTCTCCCGGCATGTCGACCCAGAGATGTTCCGTACGCAGTATGACGTCGCCGATCGTTTTCTCCTTTTTCTCAGCCTTCTCCTCGCCGGCCTTATCGCCCTTTCTGTCTACCATCCAGGCGGCGATCTGGCGGACGTTGGTCTCCTTCGTGCAGGCCTCCTGTATGACGCGCCCGTCACGAAGGACGATGAGCTTGTCGCAGAGGTCGATGATCTCCTGAAGCCGATGCGATATGAATATTATCGCGATACCCTGTTTGGAAAGTGTTTTGAGAGCCGAGATGAGGACGGTCGCCTCGCTTTCGGCAAGGACCGCCGTCGGCTCGTCAAGGACGAGAAGCCTCGTTTTGCTTCTGTCGATCTCGCGCGCTATTTCGGTAAACTGCTTGTGGCCGACCGGCATCTCGCTGATCAGCGTCTCCGGGCTGAGTTCCACGCCGAGCGTTTTTATCGCCTTTTCGGCCCTCTCCCTCATCTCCGGCCTGTCGAGCGTCATCAGTCTCTCTCCGAATACCTCGACCAGCGCGTTGTACTTTACCGATTCCCTGTTCAAAAGTATATTTTCCGTGGCCGTAAAGCCCGGGATCAGGGAAAATTCCTGATGGACCATTCCGATGCCGGCTTCAAGCGCGTCAAGAGGGTCCTTGAAACGGACCTCCTGCCCGTCGATCATAATTTTCCCCTCATACCCACCCGTCTCCTGAATGACCGGCATCCCGAAGAGGATATTCATCAAGGTCGATTTTCCAGCGCCATTTTCTCCTACCAGCCCCATTATCTCTCCGGGCCGCAGTGAAAACGTTACATCCTGAAGAACTCGGTTGCCAAAATATTCTTTGCCGATGTTCTCCATCTTCAAAAGGGGAATTTCCATGGACATATATTTCACCTCTTATATTTTCCCAAATATATCGCCGCCGCCTCACTTTAATGGACGACACGCAATGCATCTTAGTGTTTTTTACGTAAAAATTCAAGAAAAAACTGCCGTCGGGAGTATGCCGTTGTACCACAAAAGTTTTTCCGGCGCTTCGCGCCGGAAAAACTTTACGTGACATTACACTGCGTGTTACTTAAGTTTGATGTATTTCTCGGGAACCTTTTCCTTGGTCACGCCCATGTAACCGCGTCCGAATACATAGGTATCCTCGTAGACGAGAACAAATTTCTTTATCTTCATCTGTTTCGCCATATCATAGTAAGGCGCGCCGTTCCATTCCGCGCCGGGAGTGTATTTGTCATAGCACTTCCAGAGGTCTTTAAGGTTGTAAAGCTTCGCGCTGCCTTCGGTTATGCGCTTACCGTATTCGGCGAGGGCGCAGACCGTGCTCCATCCGTAGGAATAGGGCCATGTTCCCATGCGTCCCTTGCCTCCGGAAGCCACGACCGTCTTTTCAACCTTCTTCATGATCGCGGGCCAGTTTCCGGCCTCTTTCTTGAGGTCGATGCCGAACGCTCCGGGATAGCCCATCAGCGGCGAGGGAAGGTCTGGCTCGACAAAGATCGCGCCGTATTTGGCGACCTGCTTGAGGAGCGGCTCCGTCTGCGCGTCGTTGGTGCAGAAGAAAGCCGAATCCTTGCCGTACTTCTGTACCCACGCCGGGACCTTTTCAAGGATGAACTGCTGCGCTCCGGCCACGCCTACGTCGCTCGTGGGGTCGGGGGCCGTCTCAAAGGCAAACTTCATGCCGAGATCCTTGCAGGCCTGCTCCATGATCGCGCGGCGGCGTGAAAGCAGCTCGTAGCTCATGTGGCGCGGGAAGGAGATGTGCACGAAGGTCTTAGCTCCAAGCTTCTTTGCGGTGTTGATGATGAGGTAGCCGCGCATGATGTTGTCCACGCCGACCGCGAAGTCCGCGGTGCTCGTGATCACGTTCGGGTCCTCCTGCGGTTCTCCGGCGAAGCAGAGGATGTCCTTCCTCTTCTCCTTGACGCGGCGGAAGGCCTCCGTCGTTCCGGGGATCGCGTCGTCGACTACGATGACCTTCATCTTGGGGTCGTCGGCGAGTCCGACTATCTGGGAGATCGTCGTCTCCATCTCCGACATGAAGTTGTCAGGCATCGTGACATGCTTGATCATGCCGCCGTTAGCCACGTCGCCGTATTCCTTGATCAGGCGTTCGGCGCCGCGGTAGGTGTCTTCGGCCTGGGAAACGGTCAGCGTCGCGACTCCGATGTGAAAGGCCGGCGCGGCAAAGGCCGCCGTCGCCATAAATGACGCGGCGATCAGCGCAAAAAGAAAGACTGTTGCTCTTCTCATGTTGAATCATTCCTCCTTAAATTCAGTGCGTATTTGGTACTTATATGGAAAACACGGAAGGAGGATCATAAAAATCCGCTTCCGTGTCTTTCAGCAAATCAGTCTCCGCAGATCGTCAGCTCTCTGGTAAAGTGGTTCAGCGCCTCGCCGCTGCCGTCGGGACGCACCGCGACCAGGTTTTCGATCCTGACGCCGAACTTGCCGGGAAGGTATATCCCCGGTTCGACGCTGAATACATTGCCGGGCGCGAGCGGAACGTCGTTGCCCTCTATCATATAAGGGCTCTCATGGACTGCCAGGCCTACTCCGTGTCCCACGCGGTTGAAGAAAAATTCGCCGTACCCCGCGTCGATAATGACCTGGCGCGCCGCGCGGTCGACGTCCTGGCCCGTCGCGCCGGGCCTCACGGCGGCCTCGCCGGCTGCCTGCGACCTCTTCACGATCTCGTATACCTTTTTCATCTCTTCCGTAGGCGTGCCGGTAAAAAGCGTGCGGGTCGTGTCGGAAC
Organism: Cloacibacillus evryensis DSM 19522; assembly: GCF_000585335.1. Taxonomy (NCBI): domain Bacteria; kingdom Thermotogati; phylum Synergistota; class Synergistia; order Synergistales; family Synergistaceae; genus Cloacibacillus; species Cloacibacillus evryensis. The sequence goes on along the minus strand of NZ_KK073872.1, from coordinate 1,042,739 downwards.
AGTAGCTCTTATACCTTCCGCCAAGGTCGAGGATGACGATGTCGTTCTCACCGATGACGCGCTCTCCCCCCGAATAGTGCGGCATCGAGCCGTTGGGGCCGCTTGCGACGATCGGGTTGAAGGACATCTGGGTGACGCCCTCTTCCTCAAAGAACTCGGGGATCTTCTTCGCCACGTCGCGTTCTTTGATGCCGGGACGGATGAACTTCTGGAGTTTCGCTACCACTTTGTCGACTATGCGCGACGATTCGCGCAGCACCTCAAGCTCTTCCTCATCCTTCCGGGAACGTTGTCCGGCGAGCAGGTCAGCTCCGTTCACCATCTCCATCGGCATCGCGTCGCGTACGGCAAGCATGTCCACCGCGCGCACGCCGTCGTTAAAAGCTATCCTGCCGCCGACGATGCCCAGGTGCTCACAGCCGCGGCGAAAAGCTCCCGTGAAGCCCTCATGGTCGTTCCACTCGGCGTAAAAGGGAACATCTTCGAAAGCCTTGACGATCTCTTCTTTATAAAGCAGGGGTGTCATCGCAAAACAGCGCGCGTCTTTAGCGACCATCAGGCCGCGTACGCGCTCATCCGGCTGGGTGTCAAGCCCTCCGACATATTCCAGATCCGTGGAAGGACCGATATAAAGCGCATCGATCCCCCTATCCTTCAATGTCTGCGCCAGACGTTCGACTCTTTTTTTCTTTATCATATGGACAACTGCCTCCTGTAAGGATATTTTTCAGCGGCCTTATATTCAATTTTATGAATTTATGAATGTAATTTTTACTTATTTTATCTGCACAAAATACTGATATATTGAACTGCTAAAAAACGTCACACCCCGCCCCCCGCAACGGCATTTATTAATTTAGCTTCTCTATATTAAACCACGGACAGAATATGTCAAGCACTGAAAATTCTGGTCACGCAGCTTAAGAATTTACTATTTTAATTAATTATATATTAAATGCAACTGATATATAAGGCGCTTTTTTTATTGACAGCCCAAATAAAGGTAGACTATAATCCGGCTGTCTGCTATGGCAGATGCGCGCCTCCCTGAGATTGTTTACGTAAAAAATAAGTATACAGTTTCGAGATGCGGCAAAAAAATTTAGGAGGAATCCTTATGAAAAAAGCTATGCTTTTATTGTTTGCTGCGTTGCTTGCGCTCTTTGTAAGCACCGCCGCTATGGCAGCCGAGGCGCCGTTCCATATCGGAATAGTGACCGGGACAGTATCACAGAGTGAAGACGACCTCCGCGGAGCAGAGCTGATGATCAAGAAATACGGAGATGTGGCCAAGGGCGGCATGATCCAGCATCTCACCTATCCCGACAACTTCATGTCGGAGATGGAGACGACGATCTCCCAGATTGCCGGACTCGCCGACGACCCCAAGATGAAGGTCATCGTCGTCAACCAGGCGATCCCGGGAACCGCTGAAGCTTTCCGCCGCGTCAAGGAGAAGAGGAAGGACATCCTCTGCTTCGCCGGCGAGGCCCACGAAGACCCGAACGTCATCACCTCAGTCGCCGACATGGCGATCAACGCCGACTTCGTCTCACGCGGATACCTCATCATCGATACCGCGAAGAAGCTCGGATGCAAGACCTTCGTACACATCTCCTTCCCGCGCCACATGAGCTACGAGACGCTCGGACGCCGCCGCGCGATCATGGAGCAAGCCTGCAAAGACCTCGGCATCAAATTTGTATTTGAAACGGCCCCCGACCCCACGAGCGACGTAGGCGTGGCCGGAGCCCAGCAGTTCATCCTTGAAAAGACGCCGGCATGGGTCAAGAAGTATGGCAAGAACACAGCCTTCTTCTGCACCAACGACGCCCACACCGAGCCTCTTCTCAAACAGCTCGCCAAATACGGCGGATACTTCATCGAAGCTGACCTCCCCTCGCCGCTGATGGGCTACCCCGGAGCGTTCGGCATCGACCTCACGAAGGAAGCCGGCAACTGGCCCGTCATCCTCAAGAAGGTTGAAAAGACGGTATCAGATTCAGGCGCAAAGGGCCGCATGGGTACATGGGCCTACTCCTACGGTTACACGAACAGCGCCGCCCTTGCCGAATTCGGCAAGCGTATAGTCGATGGCAAGGCGAAGCTTAACAGCAAGAAAGACCTCCTCGCCTGCTACGCGGAGTTCACCCCCGGCGCGAAATGGAACGGTCAGAACTACACTGACCTCGGAACCGGCGTCACGAAGAAGAACATGATGCTCATCTACCAGGATACCTACATCCTCGGCAAGGGCTACATGAAAGCCACCGACGTCAAAGTCCCTGAAAAGTACCAGAAGATCAAGTTCAGCGGCAAATAGGCCGGGCAACGCTCGCAAAAAAGCAGTAATACCAGGTTACATCTGCGGCATGGCTTTAGGGCCATGCCGCTTTTTGTCTCATGTTCCTAAATGGAAATGCCGCCCCTCGGCGGTGTTATGCCTGCTTCTTATACATTTTTCGATATGCGGCGGGGCTGCATCCTGCCTGTTCTTTGAAAAAACGATTAAAGGCGGACAGCCCGCCAAAACCTACAGACGCTGCGATATCAATCACCTTTTTATCTGTCTCGGATAAAAGCCGCTTCGCCTCCCGCAATTTGAGAATATCCATATATGCCTTCGGGGTCATCCCATAAACATCTTTGAATATCTGCACCACCCGCCGCTCGGAAAGTCCTATCTCACGCAGTTCGCCGTTCCATGAGGTCTGACGCTCGTATAGCTCGTCAAGATGTTTCTTCACCAGCCCGGCGATCTTCTCCATCGGTCTGTAAGACAGAAGGTCGCTCCTGCATCGCTTGCACGGGCGGAAACCTTCTTTCATTGCTTCGCCGGCGCTATGAAAAAAACATACATTTTCCCGCAGCGGTTTCTTGGATTGACAGGAGGGCCGGCAAAATATGCCTGTGGATTTCACGCCATAGAAAAACGACCCGTCATAATTGGCGTCGTTCGTTATCACAGCTTCATACATCTCATCCTCAGTCATTTGCCGGCCCCTTTCTCCATGTCGGTTAATGCGTTTGAATATACGCGTCCAGCTTATTATGCCAGCGCTCAATATCACATTCCTGCGGGTCGGTCGCTTTTCCCAGAAGAAGATCGACCAAATGGCGCGGGACCTTCCCGCCTATGTGCATGGCCTTGACGCAGGAGACGCAATAAACCGCAACGTTTTCACAAGGCATACTGTCAGCTCGCCTTTTCATCGCAGCCAAGATTTTCTCCTTATCACAGCTCGGGTATAAACTATCCCCGCAGCAAACTGAGTTCGTGCCGATATTTTCCGCTTCGACGATTCTAATCTTCATTTTTTTCAAAATGGCTCTGACCGCCTCGTGTACGCCAGGCTCGTTTCGCACGGGGCAGGGATCGTGAATGCTGACTTCCATCCCCTTATAATCCGGGAACGGAAAATTATCCAGCTCCCGGATGACTTCCCACAGCGAAATCGTTGAGACGCCGTCATAAAGGGAACCGAATCGTTTGCCGCATCCGGCGCACACATTGATAATCACCGAACCGCCCGGCAGCTTGGGATCATGGCGGCAGCAGATATCGTGCATCTCTATTTCAGGGAAGTTTTTAAGCAGATAATCAAATATTGTTTTTACGTTTTCCGGCCGATAGATGCTCAACGCGCAGCCGGGATTAAAGTATAAATTTGCCGCATCTTTCAAAGACATAATTTCCACCTCGATTTTATTCACATGTTTCGTCATTTAGAGGGCATGATCTACGCCTCAACGCAAGAATAGCATATCATTTCTTTGAATTCTTCTCAAAAACGGCTATTCAATTCTGCCATTTCACCCGCGGCCCTCCGGCCCTTTCCGCATCGCAGGACAGACGCCGCCCCCCTTGCTCCGCGGACATTTTTTTGTGCGAAATCATTAAGCAATCGTTTGCATAAACCTTTGACAACGCGGCGCTTTATATGTATAGTTTCCCTTTAACCGCGCAAAATTTCGGCGCAAGAAAAATATAAAGCCTCGGGCTTGAGAAGGGACGTGGGGATAGGGTTGAAAGACAAGATCCAGCTCTATGGATTCAACAACCTGACAAAGACGTTGAGTTTCAACATTTACGACATCTGTTTTGCAAAGACAGACCGGGAAAAGCAGGATTATATCGCTTATATCGACGAGCAGTATAATTCGGAACGGCTTACTAAGATATTATGCGGCGTCACGGATATCATCGGCGCCTGCGTGCTGAACATCTCCAAGCAGGATTACGACCCGCAGGGAGCGAGCGTCACCATCCTCATCTCCGAGGAATCGGTGCCGCCGGCGCAGATCGACGAATCATGCAATATGGGCCGTTGGGCGGAAAAGATCAACGAGGAACGCGAGACCGTCGTCGCCCATCTCGACAAGAGCCACGTGACCGTGCATACCTACCCCGAATTTCATCCAAACAATGATATAAGCTCATTCAGAGTCGATATCGACGTCTCCACCTGCGGAAAGATATCGCCGCTGAACGCGCTCAACTACCTCATCGGCCAGTTCGACTCCGACATCATCGCGCTGGATTACCGCATCCGCGGCTTCACGCGCGACATCGACGGGAAGAAGTATTACAAGGACCATGAGATAAATTCCATCCAGAACTACATCGACGAAGCTACGCTGCGCCGCTATGACGCGATAGACGTCAACGTCTATCAGTCGAACATATTCCATACGAAGATGATGCTGAAGGAGATACGGCTCGCCGACTACCTCTTCAACATCGATCCACGCGAACTGCCTCCCGAGGAGCGTCTCTCGATAACCGACCGTATCACGAAAGAGATGCTCGAGATCTACTACGGGATGAATATGTATTAAGTGGCCGCGATGAAAGAGAGAACATACAAACTGGCGCAGGAGAGGGCTCCTTTGCTGGAGGCGCTCGCCGAGTACCGCAAGAGCCGCGTCGTCCCCTTTGACGTTCCCGGACACAAACAGGGCCGGGGAACGCCGGAGCTGACGGAATTTCTCGGCAAGGCCTGCCTCTCCGTCGACGTAAATTCAATGAAGCCGCTCGACAACCTAAGCCACCCGACCTCCGTCATCAAAGAGGCGGAGGCGCTGGCCGCCGACGCCTTCGGGGCGGACGACGCCTTTCTGATAATCGGCGGCACCACCGCCGCCGTACAGGCGATGATCATGAGCGTCTGCAAACGCGGCGATTCGATAATCATTCCGCGAAACGTCCATAAGTCGGCGATCAACGCGCTGATCCTCTGCGGCATCGCGCCGATATATGTGGACCCCGGCATCCATCCCGAACTCGGCATTTCGCTCGGTATGTGCGCGGATGACGTCGAAGCGGCGATCGCCGCTCATCCCGAGGCAAAGGCCGTCTTCGTCAACAACCCCACCTATTACGGCATCTGCGCCGACCTCGGGCGCATAACCGAAGCGGCGCACCGCGCGGGAATGGCGGCGCTCGTCGACGAGGCCCACGGCACGCACTTCTACTTCGCCTCAGATATGCCGCTGACGGCGATGGAGGCGGGAGCCGACATGGCGGCGGTCAGCATGCACAAGACAGGCGGCTCGCTGACGCAGAGTTCGCTGCTGCTCATGAAACGAGGGCGTGTGCGTCCCGATTACGTGCGCACGGTGATCAACCTCACGCAGACGACCAGCGCCTCCTATCTTCTCATGAGTTCGCTCGACATTGCGCGCAAGGCGCTCGCGACCGAGGGAAAGGAGACCTTCTCCCGCGTCGTCTCGCTCGCCGAATACGCGCGCGGCGAGATAAACAAAATCGGCGGCTATTACGCCTTCTCACGCGAGATAATCGACGGCAAGTACATCTGCGGCTTCGACACGACGAAGCTCTCCGTCAATACGCTGAAGATCGGCCTCGCGGGCGTGGAGGTCTATGATCTGCTGCGCGACGACTACGGGATACAGATAGAGTTCGGAGACATGGGCAATATGCTCGCGATCATCTCCGTCGGCGACAACCATTACGCGATAGAGCGCCTCGTCGCCTCGCTCTCGGAAATAAAACGCCTGCGGGGGCGCGAGGGGCTTCATCTGCTCGATCACGAATATATCCCTCCTGTGGTGCGCATGACGCCGCAGGAGGCCTTTTACGCGCCAAGCAGGCCGCTGCCGATTCGGGAGGCGGTGGGAAAGATATCCGCGGAGTTCGTCATGTGCTATCCGCCCGGCATCCCGATACTGGCGCCAGGCGAGGAGGTAACGCGGGAGGCGCTCGACTACATCCTTTACGCGAAGAAAAAAGGCAGCCTCGTCATGGGGCCGCAGGATATGGAGTTAAACGATCTATACATCGTAAAATAGGAGGAAGATAATCATGGAGCTATGGTACACGGAAGAACATACGCCGACGGTGCGTTTTTCAATAAAGGTAAAAAAGCAGCTCTTCGGCGGCAAGAGCCCCTTTCAGCAGATAGACGTCTTTGATTCGGAGGAGTTCGGGCGTTTCTTCACCCTTGACGGCCTGATGATGCTCACCGAGAAGGACGAATTTATCTACCACGACATGATCGTACACGTCCCGATGGCGACAAACCCGGACGTCAGGCGCGTCCTCGTCATCGGCGGCGGCGACGGCGGCACGGTGCGCGAGCTGACGCGCTACAAAACCATCGAAAAGATAGACATGGTGGATATCGACGAAATGGTCGTGAAGGTCTGCCGCGAGCTGCTGCCCTTCACATCCCGCAAGCTTGGCGACCCGCGCGTCACGCTCTATTTTGAGGACGGCCTCAAATTCGTGCGCACCGCCAGCGAAAAATACGACCTTATCATCGTCGATTCGACAGACCCCTTCGGCCCCGGCGAAGGACTCTTCACAAAGGAATTCTACGGCAACTGCTTCAAGGCGCTGACGGATGACGGCATCCTCGTCAACCAGCATGAGAATCCCTATTACGACTCCTACCGCGCCTCAATGAAGCGCGCGCACCAGAGGATAGAGGATTTCTTCCCCGTCTGCCGCGTCTATCAGGCCCATATTCCGACATACCCTTCCGGACACTGGCTCTTCGGGTTCGCCTCAAAGAAATTCGACCCGATCAAAGACCTTGACGCCGCCGCCTGGAACGGCCTCGGCCTGGAGACGAGATACTACAACACCGACTTGCACGTCGGCGCCTTCATGCTGCCCAACTACGTGAAACAGGCGCTTGAGCTGAAAGACTAGATGGAAACGAACATTCAGGGATTCATCGGCTGTTCCTCGCCCTACGCGGAGGCGCGCGCCGTCCTCTTCGGCGCGCCCTTCGACTCGACGACCTCCTTCCGTCCGGGCACGCGCTTCGGCCCCGCCGCGATGCGCTCCGAATCCTTCGGGATCGAGACCTACAGCCCCTATCAGGACAGAGATCTTGAGGATCTCGGCGTATTTGACGCGGGAGACCTCGACCTGCCCTTCGGCAACGCCGCCGCGGCGATAGAGGCGATAGAGGCCGCCGCCGCGGAGATACTCGCCGACGGCAAAACGCCGGTGCTGCTGGGAGGCGAACATCTCGTTACGCTCGGCGCGGTGCGCGCGGCGGCAAAAAAATATCCCGGCCTGCGCCTTATCCACTTTGACGCTCATGCCGACCTCCGCAGTGATTACATGGGAGAAAGCCTATCGCACGCCTCGGTGATCCGCCGCTGCCACGACATCCTCGGTGACGGCAGGATATTCCAGTTCGGCATCCGCTCCGGCAGCCGCGAAGAGATGCGGTGGAGCGCGGGGCGCACGACGATGGAAAAATTCCGCGCCGAGACCGTTGGCGCGGCCGTAAAAGAGATCGGCGAAGCGCCGGTCTATATCACGCTAGACCTCGACGTCACAGACCCAGCGGAGTTTCCCGGCACCGGCACGCCCGAGGCAGGCGGCCTGCGCTTCGCAGAGCTGCTGAAAGCGCTGCTGGCCCTGCGCGGCCTGAACGTCAAAGCCTTCGACCTCTGCGAGCTTTCGCCGCACTACGACAACTCTGGCGCTTCGACCGCGCTGGCCTGCAAGACGCTGCGCGAGATGCTGTTAGCTTACTGCGGATAGGAGCGGACAAGTTATGAAAAAGGTAAAAATCACCGTCTTAAAGACCACTTTGGACAAAGAGCTCGCCGAAGAGTATGGCGCGGAAGGACTCGGCCCCTGCCCGATGCTGCGCGAGGGACAGACGTTCCACGCCGACTACGCGAAGCCGGAGGGCTTCTGCGACGAGGCGTGGAAGGCGATATACCAATACGTTTTCGCGCTCGCGCACGGCTCCGGAAACGGCCTGTTCTATTACGGCGACTGGATCAGAAAACCCGGCGTCGCGATCTGCAGCTGCAACGACGGCCTGCGCCCCGTCATCTTCAAACTTGAAGCCACCGACGAAGACTCGCGGATAGATTACGAACCGGTAAGGTAAACGGAGGTTTATCTTGTCATGCCGGGCTTGACCCGGCATCCAGTGGCTTCAGGTTTGTTCCAACATCAATTGTAAAGCAAAAACCAACGCCACTCGGCCCCGGCTCGGAGGCCGGAGCGATGGAAATGCGCTAAATCGCAGTTTACCATTTACCTGACTTTCTTGATGCGTTTGCCCTGACTGGAAAGTTCATCAAGTACATCGATGATTATATTAGGTGGTATAATAAAAAAGTGAATCAAGAGCACTTTGGGTTATCTTAGCCCGAAAGACTATCGGAGCCTACACCTATTTATGCAGCTTAGCTTGGTCCGATTTTTATCCGTAGGCCCTACTCGCAATAAAATCATGCAATACAAGTGATGTGTGCCGAGATGTCTGTTTTCAAAAACTCGCATCAGCAGTGCGAGAATTCACACGAGACTTCGCTTGCGAAAAAAAGAGGGGCTGTAACGGAACCATGAGCAGTCAACTAATACATAACAACCATGCCGCGTATGGTGAGATTATATCCATCATTGAACGCTCCCGTGAGAACGCCTTTCGAGCCGTGAACCGAGAGTTAATTTCTATGTACTGGGAGATCGGCGCCTATGTCAGCAACAAGGTTAAAAACGGCGGCTGGGGCAAATCCATTGTCACAGACTTCGCCCGATTCATGGAATCAGAACGTCCGGACATCAAGGGCTTTTCTGCATCGAACATCTGGCGCATGCGCCAATTTTACGAAACGTACAGTGGCAGCGAAAAACTCGCACCATTGGCGCGAGAAATCAGCTGGACGCAGAACCTGATAATAATGTCACGGGCAAAGACCGATGAAGCGCGGGAGTTCTATCTGCTTCTCTGCGGCCGGAACAATTATACCAAGCGAGAACTGGAGCGGCAGATTGACAGTATGCTCTTTGAACGCACTTTGTTTTCAGATGAGCGAAATAAACTTTTTCTTGCCAAAAACACTGGCCTCACAGCACTACGTGACAGCTATGTCTTGGAATTCCTTAACGTGCCGGAGAACCACAAAGAAAAAGAGCTTCGAAAATCCATTGTGGCGAACATTCGCGACTTCATCTTAGAGTTTGGCAAGGATTTCACGTTTGTCGGCGAAGAATATCTTGTTCAGGTCGGCAACAAAGACTTCCATATTGATCTCCTTTTCTACAATCGTGAACTATCTTGCCTTGTAGCGATTGAACTTAAGGTAACGGACTTCAAGCCGGAGCATCTCGGACAGTTGGAATTCTACCTTGAAGCTCTCGACCGCGACGTCAAGAAGCCGAGCGAAAATCCCAGCGTCGGCTTAATCCTATGCGCCGGAAAAGACGATATGGTCGTAGAGTACGCTTTGAGCAGAAGCCTGTCGCCCACGCTCGTGGCTGATTATCAGCTGCATCTGCCGAATAAGAATATTTTAACCGAGAAACTGCGGGAACTGAAAGAACTCGCCGATGTGGAAACCGGCGAGGACGACTCCTAACCGTGCATCATTATGGCTGATGTCGAAGGCGGCCCGCAACGGGCCGGACGGGCGGATCGTCTGCGCCGCCGTCATCACCAAATACGGCGGCTCTAATCCGAGGGGCCGATCACAAAATTTTCAAGTCAGCGGCCAGACCTTATCCTTGCCGGATCGATCAGGCGCATAGAGGCCGGGCTTCCGATCGCTTGACATACCTTTCCACGGCGGCCAGAAGCCCGGTTATCTGTTTTTCTCTGATGTCGCCGATGTTCCCGATGCGGAAGGTGTCGCGTTCGGAGAGTTTTCCCGGATAGATCACATAGCCATCACGCTTGAGAGATTCATAGAACTCCGCAAAGTCAAAGCCGATCCCGTCTGGATAGAGGAAAGAGGTGATCACCGGCGAACGCAGCTCCGCGGGGAGCAGCGCCTTAAAGCCGAGGCCCTCCATCCCGCGGACAAGCATATCCCTGTTGGCGGCATAGCGCCTGTTGCGCGCGGCAGCGCCGCCCTCCGCCTTAAGTTCGCGCAGCGCCTCGGCGAATGCGCAGACGACGTGGGTCGGAGAGGTGAAGCGCCATTTGCCGCCGTGCTCCTCCATCGTCTTCCACTGTCCGTAAAGGTCAAGCGACAGCGAGCGCGCCAGTCCGGCGCATTCGGACAAAGCGGCGCGATTCGCGAGAACAAAGGCGAATCCGGGGACCCCCTCTATACATTTGTTGGCGCTGCTTATGAGAAAATCTATCTCAAGCACGTCCATGAATAGCGGAATACCGCCGAAGCTGCTCATCGCGTCGACGATGAGCTTTTTGCCGCGGCTCTTCGCGGCCCGGGCGACACTCTCGATGTCGTTCAGGATACCGGTAGTCGTCTCGCAATGAACGACGGCGACATGGGTCACCGCGGGGTCGTCGTCCAGCATCACGGCAAGCGTCTCCGCGTCGGGGCGTTCGCACTCGTCAAAGCGGAGCTCGACGGCCGGTACCTTCAATATTCCCGCGATCTCGGCGATCCGCCTGCCATATGCCCCGTTCGAGAGCACGGCGAGCTTGCCCCCCTGCGGGATGACGCTGCCGATCACCGATTCCACGGCAAATGTGCCGCTGCCCTGCATCAGCACCGCGGTATAACCGGCGCGCTTCGCGCGGTCGCGCAGCGCCATTTCGACAAGGTCGCCGCGCAGCTTTTCCACTAAATCGTTGTAGTCCCTGTCCCACGTACACCAGTCGCGCAGCATCGCCGCTTTCACGGCGGCGGTCGTCGTCAGCGGTCCCGGCGTCAGCAGCAGATATTTGTTTTCAGTCATCTTTGTCCATCTCCCTTACAAAGGCCGGCAGCTCCCGAATGCTCTCCAGCACATAGTCGGCCCCCGCGAGATAAAAACGCTCGCGCGCGGCCTGCCGCCTCTCATCTACCTCCTTAGCCGGCAGCGATTCAAACTCTGACCGCGTAAGGCCAAGCTCATTGCTGCCGCGCAGGATGCCGACGCTGATCACGCCGGCGTTTTTGCCCTCGCGGATATCCGCCGCCGTATCCCCAGCCTTTACCACCGAAGAGGGCGGATAAACGCCGAGCCGTTCCATATTTTTGAAGATCATCCACGGCGCTGGGCGCCCCTCAACGGCCTCGTCGGGCGTCACGATACAGTCGGGGGCATAGCCGGCCGCCTTCGCGAGCGGCGCGATAATATCCATCATCTTCCTCGTATAGCCGGTGGTCGAACCGATCTTTACCCCCGTTTCACGGAGCTCGCGCACCGCGCCGCAGACGCCCTCTAGCGGCTCCGCAAAATCATGGAGTATCTTCAAAAGCGCCGGCTCAAAGGCGGCGTACATCCCCAGCGCGTCGTCGTCTATCGGCATACGCCCATACTTTTCCCTGAATAGCCTCGCTGGACGCTCCATCCTGAGCAGCTCGCGGATATGCTCCAGCTTAGGCATCCCCATCGGCGCGCGCAGCTCGTCGGTTTCAAGGCGAAGCCCGCGCTGTGCAAAGATATCGGAGAAGACCCGCAGCGGGGCCATCGAGCCAAAATCCACCGTAGTGCCGGCCCAGTCGAGGATCACACATTTGATTTTTTTGCCGTTGTTCATTATTTGCCGCTCCTTTTCATCACAAAGGTATATTCGTAGAGTAGTTTCGCCGCCACGTTCACAAAGATCACAAGCACCGAGAGCGCCGCGGCGGGCGCGATGTCCCCGGCGTCCTCCATGTTCACGATAGCCACGGAGGCCAGTTTAAAATCCGGCGGATAGAGAAAGACGACCGCAGATATCGTCACCATCGCGTTGACAAAGAAATACAGCGCCGTCTCGAAGATCGCGGCGCGGCACATCGGCATAGTCACCTTAAAGAGCGTCCTGTAAGAGGGCACCGCCATCGAGGCGGCGACAGCCTCGATCTCGCGGTCAAGTTTTTTCAGCGCCGAGGAGGCGGTCACGTAGGGCACGGAATAGAAATGGACGACGTTGGCCAGCACCAGCACCGCCGCCGTGCCGTAGATGAAATTCAGCGGGTTGCCCTCCATATTGAAAAAGAAGATGAAGGCGAGCCCGATCGAAAGCCCCGGCAGCGCGAGCGGTATCAGTGAAAAGAGGTTTTCGGCCTGCCGAAGCAGCCGGTTCGCCGCGCTCTTCTCCACCAGCCAGGCGTTCATAAAGACGAAGGCCGTGCCGCAGAACGCCGTCAGCAGCGCGGTAACGAGGCTGTTGAAGAAGGAGCTCAGCCCTCCCGTGGCGGGACTGTCCACCGTGAAATGCTCGAAGGTCGGAACCATATTATAGGGCCAGGCCTTGATCAGCGAGGCGGCAAGCACCGCGGCGAAGAGCGTTATGATGAAGCCCGCGGCGAGGGCGCAGAAGAGCGTGAGCGCCGCGTCCCTCCCGCGATGAGGGATCACGCGGTAGGCCATGCTGCGCGAGCTCACCGTCACGCCGTTGTCGCTCGCGGTGAGGCGCTCCGTGACGAACATCACCACCGCCGGTATCATCAGCAGCAGCCCGACGACCGAGCCCATGCCGAAATTCTGCTGCCCGATCACCTGTTTATAGATGTCGGTGGCCAGCACGCTGTAATTGCCGCCGACCACCTTCGGCGCGCCGAAGTCTGAGAAACAGAGGGTGAAGGCGACGAGAAAGGCGCTGACAAGGCCGAACTTCGCTCCCGGCAGCGTGACCGTCCGCAAAATGCGCAGCGGGGCGGTCCCCATCGCGCGCGCCGCTTCGTAAAGGCGGTTATCGGTATAGGAAAGCGTGATATAGAGGATCAGAAAGGCTTGCGGGAATGTGTAGACTACCTCGGAGACGATGATCCCAAGCGGCCCGTAGAGCGGCAGCTTCAGCCCCAGCATCGTGATCACGCCCTTATTCCCGATCAGGTAGATCAGCGCGATGCCGAACATCATGGTCGGCGCGCAGAGCGGCAGCAGCGCGATGAACTTGAAAAACCCCTTCGCCGGCACCTCCGCGCGCGTCAGCGCGTAGGCGTAGATAAAGGCCAGCAGCAGCGATATCAGCGAAACGACGGCGGAGATCGCCAGAGAGTTCCAGAGCGCGCCGACGAGGTGCGGCGAAGCAAAATATTCGCGAAAATTGGCAAGGCCGATATAGGCCCCGTCAAAATCGGTAAAGGCCTTCGCAAAAAGAACAGCCATCGGCGCGGCGACGGCTGTGAAAAGCAGGCACAAACTTATTATGAGAAGCACGCTTTCCAAGCGGTTGGCGTTTTTGATCTTTTTCATCGTCAGGCGCTCTTGAGCATGATGACCTTATCCTGCGGGATATCGATATAGAGGCGGCTGCCGAGCCGCAGGACTCTGGCGTCACTCTGCTGCGAGGGGATGTCTATCATCAGGTGTCCCACGTGCGTATCGACCTCGAGGCGGTAAAAGGCGCCGCGGTACTCCACGTCACAGACCTCGGCCTGGACCGCGCTGTCCGACAGCGACTTGCTGAGACAGAGGCTCTCCGGGCGGATCGCCCTCCCCGCGCCGACAAAGTTAGCCGTGCCGACGAAATCGGCGACGAAGCCGTTGACGGGCGCGTCATAAAGCGCCTGCGGCGTATCCATCTGCTCGATGCGCCCCTCGTTCATGACGATGATACGGTCCGCCATCGAAAGGGCCTCCTCCTGATCGTGCGTCACCATGATCGTGGTGATCGCGAAACGCTGCTGTATACGGCGTATCTCCCGGCGCAGCCGCAGGCGCACCTTCGCGTCGAGCGCCGAAAGCGGCTCGTCGAGAAGCAGGAACTCCGGGTTAAGTACCAGCGCCCGGCAGATGGCCGCCCGCTGCTGCTGGCCGCCCGAGAGCTGCTGCGGATATTTTTTATTGTGGCCGCCCAATCCCGTCATTTCGATGATCCCGGCGACGCGCGCCGCGATCTCATCCTTCGCAAGCCCCTTATTCCAGAGGCCATAGGCGATATTCTCCTCGACGTTGAGATTCGGAAAGAGAGCGTAAGACTGAAAAACTATCCCAAAATTTCTTTCAGAGGGGGGCTCGCAGGTGACGTCGCGGCCCCCGATCTCTATCGTTCCCCCGTCTATGGCCTCCAGCCCGGCGAGCGCGCGCAGAAGCGTGCTCTTGCCGCAGCCCGAAGGACCTAATATGCAGACGAACTCTCCGTCGCGGATCTCAAAGCTTACTTTATCGAGAGCCGTCGTGCCCTTAAATCTCTTTGTAATATTCCGCGCGCGGAGAGTGGTCATCGTTACGCTCCTACTTCGCTTCCGTCTTGCCCTCGTAACGCGAGGCCCATTCCTTAAGCAGACGGTCGCGGTTCTGGGCGGCCCAGCGCAGGTCGTTCTTCTTCACGAGCTGCGACAGCGGGCTCTTTGAATACCCCTCGGGGATAGCGCCGCTCACCTTCACCGCCGTGATCGCGTAGTCATCCTTCAGCGCGTTGATCGCCTTGTCGGAGATGGCCCAGTCGAGGAACTTCTTCGCCTCCGGCTTGATATTCTTCTTTTTGATCAGGGCGTTCGCCTCGACGTCCCAGCCGCTGCCCTCAACGGGGAAGACTATCTCCACCGGCGCGCCCTTCTTCTTCTGGTTCACGCCGGCGTAACCGTAGGAGATTCCGACGGGAAACTCGCCAGAGGCGGCCTTCTTCGCGGGCGCGGAGCCGGAGTGAGTGTAGAGCGCGATATTCTCATGGAGCTTGTCAAGGTAGTCGAAGCCCGCCTTCTCGCCCATCAGCTGAAGGATTCCGGAGACGGCGAGAAAACCGGTTCCCGATGAATTGGGATTGCTCATGACGATCTTGCCCTTGAATTCGGGGCGCAGCAGGTCCTTATATGACTTTATCGCCGGCAGTCCCTGGGCTTTAGCCTCCGCGGTATTCACGACGATCGCGCACTCCCAAGCGTCGATGCCGACCCACGCGGGCGGATTCGCCGTGTCCTTCAGCATCTTTTCGACACGGGCCAGCCCCTTGGGAGCGTAGGGCTCGATAAGTCCCTTCTTTTCAAGCACGAGAAGGCTGGAGGCCGCCGTGCCCCAAACGACGTCGGCCGGCGTCCTCGCTCCTTCGGCGAGCAGCTTCGCTGTGATGATGCCCGTAGAGTCACGGACTATTTTTACGTCGATATCGGGATTTTCTTCCTTAAAGGTAGCGAGATACTTATTGATCTGCTCGTTCTCCAGCGCCGTATAGACGACGAGCTCCTTACCAGCCGCGTGCGCCGCGACCGCCGTGAATACCGCCGTGACGGCGATGAGCAGCAGCGCGAACTTCCAGGCCTTTCCGATCTGATCCGACAAATTCATCATCAAAAATCATCCTCTCAATGTGTTGACTCAATTTAACCACCACAAAGTTACGGATGTTTTTCGCCGAAGTTACGCGAAAGTAACGCCGACGCAAAAATATGTAAAGGGGAAGACAAGGCCGCCGCAGGAGGGGTTTCTCTCCGGCGGCGGCCTTACTGATTTATGTTATCGGACTGTCATTAACGCCGTGTTGACTTTTTCGCGAATCGTACTATCTCTTTTCGCGGCGGATAAAGGGAAGCACCGCGAGCGCAAGCAATGCCAGCGCGCCGAAGCCGCCGTTGCATCCGCTGCTTGAACCGCCGGATTTCGGCTCTGTCGCCGCGTTGGTGGCTACCGCCACGGGGTCGATCACGCTGCCGGCCGTCGCGTCGAGGTCGAAGTCGCCGTTGTCGGCTACGAATACTACCAGCGTATAGGTCGAAGCCTTCGCGACCTTATCCGTCAGGGCGAGGCTCTTGCCGTCAGCGTCTTTGAGCGTGAAAGTCTTGTCCGCGTAGTCTGCCGCCGCGGAGGCATAGCTGAACTGTCCGCCCTTGCCGTCTGCCAGGACCTTGATCACCTTGACGTCTCCCGCGACTGTGTTTTCCTCAGCGCCCAACTGTTCGCCGGTCATCGTGAAGGCGAGGGCGGCCACGTTATTTGCCGTTACCGCAGCCTGTACGATCGGAAGCAGGACCACGTTCTTCGGCGCGACTGTCGCGTCGGCGGATATCACTTCTTCAAGCGCGCTCTTGGCAAGCACGGGGCTGATCGTGAGTTTGCCGTCGGCGGTGGCGACGAGGTTCTTTTCCTCGATCTTTGTCGCGCTAACTACGGCGGCTTTACCTTCCTCGGTAGCTTCCGTAATGGCCGGCGTCGCCGCCTCTACGTTCTCCGGTTTGCCTTCTTCTTTATTGACGGGGTTGTTTTCTTTATCTACAGTCCCCGCGTCGACGGGGGCCGGCGTAGGCGTGACGGGATCGGGCGCCGCCGGGTCGGTGACGGTCACCGTGCAGGCGGCCGAGGTTTTTGACCCATTGGCGGTGATGACGGCGATGCCGGCTTTAACGGCAGTTACCGTGCCGTCCTTGACGGTGGCGACGGCTGTGTCGCTGCTTTCCCAAGTTATGCTGTCTTTCGCGTCATACTTGGCGGTCGCCTTGCCGGTCGCGCCGATGTTAAGTTCCATCTTGGACGGAGTCACGCTTACGGGAGTCGCTGCGCGCACTGTGACCACACATGTACCGACAGATTTGCTGGAATCGCCGGTCGCTGTTACGTCCGCAGTGCCCGCGCCGACGGCGGTGATGTTGCCGGAGCTGTCGACAGTCACGACGTCGTTGTTCTTAGATGCCCATGTAAAAGCCTCTTCGATGTCGCTGGATGCCGTCAACTTTGCCGTCGGCGTAAGGCCGAGTACGAGTTCGGCGGCTGTCGGAGTGACGGCGACGCTGGCGAGGGCGACGACATATTTACCTTCGACCTGCTTGACTACATAAGGAGACTCGACATAGGCGGACGGGTCGCTGCTGTAGGTGCCGCCGGTAATTACAAACGAATTTACGTGGCTCACGTCTCCGCTGTTCACATAAACACCAATAGCGTCATCCTGTTCAGCTATCAGCATCGCCGAACCGGAGATCGCAACATCCATGGACTGGCCTTTATAACTCGCATGGGATATCAAGGACAGTGCATTGCCAAGTTCGTTTGTTCCGCCGCCTGAGAACTTACTGTCTAGCGGGACATTATGTTTCCCCGTTGCCGTGATGGTTCCGCCTGTAATTATCACTCTTCCCGCTTTTACCTGAATGCCGTCCGCAGCCGACAGCGTGCCGCCAGATATACTTAAAGTTCCGCTGCTAGGGTGATAAATTGCCGCAGAATCGGCGCTAGCTACAGTAATCGTTCCGCCCTCCACGTAAATGCCGGAACCAGGTTCGGTAATATTTAGCCCATTCGTGCCTATACCGAAGCCATATTCGACTTTTATTTCGCCGTCTTTAAACGTCACTCTGGTACCGTCATCATAGGTTGTGATCCCAATACCTTCTTTGACCTCTATTATCGCTTTTTCGATGGTCAGATGAGTTCCTTTTTCGACGCGTATCACGCCATCGTTATGTTTACTATATTCTGCCGCGCTGGTATCACATATTTTCCCTCCGCCAACGCCATCTTTGATAGTAATGTCTCCTGATGTCGCGTAAATGATACTTCCAGGATACTTCAATGCATTACTTTCAAGTTCTCTGTATTTGCTTGTATCAGCGGATATAGTATGTCCATTCAGGTCCAACGTGACCTCTATATCCTTAGAAAGCTCTATTGCCTTCGTGTCGCCGCTCAAAACGATATCTTCGGACAGGATGTAATCCCCCGCCTCATTAAACAGCTCTCCAATATTAACCTGACCGATTTCTGTCGCTGTTGCCGCCATCGCCATCGGCGCGGCGGCCAGCACCATCAACAACACAAGAAAAATTATTCCGTACTTTCTCAGTTTACCCACTATCATCCTTCTCCTTTCTTCGTTCCGCTGTTGCCCCTCATCCACAGTTATGAAGTTCGCGTAATCAAGAATATTCTTTTATCTTTCCCCCCTTTGTTGAGATAGTATTATGATCGCGGTACTTCGTTCACCACGTCAGCCACAGTTCGCTCATGCTCCTGACAAGGAAAAACAACAGGGCAACTGATATGGAGAGCGAAATAAAAAACGTAGCGTATAATACTCTCTGTTTCACAGTATCTGTCACCTCCAGGTATGGCGTGCTTACAGCCGGTTTGTTCCGTTTTATAATGTGCCCCCCACGCTGCGAGCCGTTATTTTTTATATATTGCGGACACAAAATACAAAAAGCCTTTACTGATTGAGACGACAATGCCTCTGTATCAAAAAATTATGTCGATGTGCCTTCGTCTTTTATGGATTACATCTATTTTATTTTGATTTATAGTAGATGCATATTCGCTAAAAGTCAATTACATTCTAATATTTTCGCTAATAGTTAAATTTATTTCGATTATAACTGATAGTAATTTAGCTCTTTTCTAAGTAAATTGGTAAGAGAAAGGGGCTCGTCTAATGTGGAAAATTCAGAAGTATCGGATAGCCCGGAGATTGACGCAGGAAAACCTCGCTGAAAAGGTGGATCTCTCCGTAAGTTACATATCCGAGATCGAAAACGGGAAAAAACGTCCGTCTTTAAAAACGTTAGAGAAGATTGCCGCCGCGCTGGAGGTCTCTTTAGTTTCGCTGATGGGTGAAGATGATAAAAAAGACGCAGAAAAAGAAAACCAGATAGAATGCCCATTCCTCAAATACACGGGCGACAACGGTGAGATCGCCGCGGCAAACGGCATAACGCGGGAGATTTTCGCGGTCGTCGCTGAACTGCCGATGGAAGAAAAGATAAAGGTGCTATCGTATGTCCGCGATTTGAAGAAGCTTTCGGATTTTATGAAAGACAGAATATAACGGAAAGTTATTTTTTCACGCCGCCGCGTGGAAAAAACAGCCGGTCCTTCGGCAATGTAAGGATTTTTTAATCAAACTTGCTTTTTCTCGTCACCCACCAGGGAGCCATCGACGAATCTTTATGCGATTTAAATACAAGCTCATATATCGTGGCGACGAGGCTGTTGATGCGTGACGAAAAGATGAAGAGCGGAAACAGCGGCAGCAGGGGAAGCCTCGACAGATCATCTTTTTTCCGTTCGGAAATGAAGATGAGCGAGGTCACGTACATCGCAGTGAGCAGCAGGAAGTAGAAAAGATATACGACAAAGAGAAGGCTCAGTACATAGCTGAGCGGATATTCCCAGAAGAGCCAGAGGGTATACGTGAAGATGATGAAGGGCAGGACTATCTGGGAATAGAGCCCGTTAAGGACAGCCATGATAAAGTTCGGCCAGCCGAGAAGGCGCGCGCTGAATGCGCGCCAGTGTTTTTTGAAATAGATGAAGGGCAGGTCGCCGTCCCATCTTATCCTTTGCCTGAAGTACCCAAGCAGGGTGTCGGGCACGTCGGTATGGCCCATAGCCTCGGGGTCGAAGACTATCCTGAACTTTCCGCCGTAGCGGCCGAAGTATTGCTTTATGCGCAGCGTCATGTCGAGATCTTCCGCGGTACCGGCGTCCCACCCGCGCACCAGCTCGACGACCGAACGCCGGAATATACCGAAAGCCCCGGAGACGTTATTGACGAGGTTGAATTCGCTGAGCCCGGTCTTTGCCGTCTGTATCGAAATGAAGTATTCCACCGCCTGCAGTGAAGCGACAAGCGAGCTGTCGGCGTTGCGGACGCGCAGGCAGCCGGATACGGCGGCTACGGACGGATCTTCAAAATGACGCACGGCGCGTTCGACCATGTCGTTATCAAATGAGGTATCTCCGTCCAGGATGAACAGTATCTCCCCGTTTACATAATTAAGGCCGGTGTTGATGTTTGACACCCTTCCTCCCCTCTGCCATTTCGGAACGACTTCCAGGCTTCTCGCCGCAAAACTCCGCACATAGCCCCTCATCTCAAGGGCCGATTCATAGGTATCCTTATTCCGCGCCGCTCCGTCGATCATCGCTATCATCTGTATTCTTCCGGGATATACCTGCTCGGTAAGGGAACGGATGGTCCCCTGCACGCCGCGCCCTTCGCTGTAGCAGGTTATAACGCATGATACCGGAGGAAAATAGGGGCGCCTGGGCCCCTCTCCGCCGCGTTCCCAGATATATTTCATCACGCCCGCGTATATGAGCAGAGCGTATGGCAGCTCATAGAAGATGATAAAGGGCATGAAGCGCATTATGAGCGGCCAGGCGTCGCCGCTCATAAACGGCTCGATTATGGGCTTCAGAAACGCCAGAAGGTACTCGTACATTTAAAGGCGGCCTTCCTTAATCCTCTTTCGCGAGTTTTTTAAGCAGCTCTTGAGGCGGCACCTTGGCGACGGCGTCGGATACCATGAAACATTTCGCGGACAGCCTCAGCTTGCCGGCTGCCTGTTCGCCAAAGAGGGACGACATTTCCTCCAGCCTCTTCGCGAGGGCCGTTCCCCCATCAAGCGACGTGCGCGGCAATATCAGCCAGAACGTTCCGTCTTCGTCAAGCGTCGTGATATCCGTCTCGCGCACGGAGGCCCTTATCCTTGTGTCAAGCTCAGCTATCAGCTTTCTAAGTTCGGCTGCCCCGATCACGTCTTCCGCCTCCGAAAGGCCGATAAGTTTTACCCGCAGCAGGGAGAACCCGGCGTCGGGATAGCGCCCGCGAAAACTTGAAAGCCATTTGACAACGCTGCAGAATGTCTGTATGCTCACGACGTTGGTCCCTCCGAAGAGCGTGAAATCTTCGGATATGATGCCGGTGCGCACCGCCTCTTCCCCACGTTCGCCGAGCCTGTATCCATAGAAATTATTTATCGTGAGTTCGCCGGGAAGCGACTGCGACCCGCAATTGAGGCATGATACCTTTACGTCCGCTTCGACAAACGACGAGCCGCAATCCTCGCACTGGTAAGATTCGAGCGGATGATCGTAGTCGCTGCCGATATGACGAAGTTTTGTATCGCAGCGAGGGCAAACAAGCGAGAAATCACGCCTGAAATCGGACTCGGGAGCTACATTGCCGCAGGTGAAGCAATGCAGCATCCGCTTCTTGGCGATATTAAGACTGCCGCAGTTCGGGCAGACATCGACATAATTGAGATGCCCGGTCTGGCATTTCGGGCAGAGCCTTATGCGGTCATATATGGCCGTATGCTCGGTATAACCTCGCCGCTGCAAGTTTCTTATCCATTTCGTCGCTGCCGCCATCTCCTTGTCGTCAAAGACGAAACGATTGTATGAGCGGATGTCGCGGCAATCATAACATGTTTCGTCGGTTTGCGGCTCGCGTTCCATGATCACAGCCAGGGCAAACGCATCAATAAAGGTCAAAAACTTTGTACAAAAAAACGATATCACCAGCAACCATAAACCGAAACGTATCATATGAAAATGTATTATCCCTAATCAAATAAATCATTAATATGCTAAACTACAATAAATAATTTATGGAGTGTTTTAATGAACATGCAAACAAGCATCAGCCAACATTTCGCTATTCTCACTGACAATCGTGCGGAGAACCACATCAGGCACAACCTGACCGACATTCTTACTATTGTGCTGTGCGGGGTCATCTGCGGTGCGGAAGGCTTTAACGACATTGAACTTTTTGCAAAGTGCAAACAGGATTTCTTTGAATCGTTTCTTGATTTACCAAATGGAATCCCTTCCCACGACACAATGAACAGGGTAATGTCAGCCTTGGACCCGAAGCAGTTTTCGGAGTGTTTTGCGAACTGGGCCAGGTCATTGTCCGAACGTTTAAAAGGCGTCATTGCCATCGACGGCAAGACATCCAGAAGGTCCTTCAAAAATACAGAGCACCGCGATTGCCTGCATATGGTAAGTGCGTGGTCCTCAGATAATGGAATTGTTTTAGCCCAAACAGCAACGGAAGCTAAGTCAAACGAAATTACAGCAATTCCGACCCTTCTGGATATGCTTGATATCAAAAACTGCACTATAACAATAGACGCCATGGGATGCCAGAAAGCAATAGCAGATAAGATCGTCTCTATGAAAGGGAATTACCTGCTGGCCTTGAAAGGCAATCAGGGCGGCACGCTGGAAATGGCGGAACATCTTTTCAAATGCGAAGAGAAAACAGATTACGCCGGAGTAACTCACACATCATATGCGACGATTGAAAAAAGCCACGGTCGTATAGAAAAAAGGAACGTCGCTGCAATAGAAAACAATGAGAAAATAGACATTGCGGAATTTGATAAATGGAAGGGGCTCAAGAGCATAATCATGGTGGAATCCACAAGAGAATCCGGCACTCAGAGTTCTGTGGAACGAAGATACTACATAAGCAGTCTGCCGGCTGACGCGGCAGAAATAGGACGGTCAGTACGTTCACACTGGGGTATCGAAAACAGTCTCCATTGGGTTCTTGATGTGATATTCAATGAAGACGCGATGCGCAACAGACAAAAAAACAGTGCCGCAAATATGGCAATCATCAGGCATTGTGCAATTAATTTACTGAAACAAGACAAATCCGGCAAAACCAGCCTTAGGGGAAAACGCCTTAAGGCTGGATGGGATAATGATTATATGATCAAGTTAATCTCAGAATGTTGATGCGTTTGCCCTGTGATCACAGCGGCGGCGGGATATCCATATATCCATTTCGAGCCGGGAACACAGTAAGGGGTCAGCTCGTAGCCGCTGCCCCTCGCATACATGTAACTGAGCATCCGCAGCTTGTAGCTTCCGGCCAGGGAGGATGCCTTTACCCTCTCTCCGCGAGCGAGTATGGCACCGCCTTCCCTCTCGATGGCGCCGATATCGTCAGAAACGCCGTCAGCCAGAATGTCAAGACCGCATACCGAACGTGTGAAAAAATTGGAGCATAGCAAAAGACCGGGCTCTGGCGAAGGTTCAGGATATCTTCGTAGTACGCTCTTCCCTCTCCCGGCAAATACCGGGACGAATCGATGATGATTATAGCGGGGCTATGCTCCGCGGCAAGCAACTCGCGTACGGAACCGTAATCATGGGCCGCCCCGTCGCCGGGAGCGTTGCCTCCGTTCAGCAGCCTCAAAACCGGATATTTTTTCATATTTGAAATTCACTCCTAACGAAAGAACCTGATTCCCCAGTCGACGCGGACCGGCATCCCGTTGACGCTCTCCTCCGGCAGGAGACGCTCGTTCGGTTTCAGAAAAACGACAATGCCGCGCCTCCCTGAAAGTATCGTGTCGGAGAGACCCCCGGGCACGCTGTTGGCATTCAGCGGAGGCTCGGATACCACGGCCTCTATCGTCCTGCCGCTGCCGGGGAGACGCACCTCAACGACCCTTCCCGGCCGTACCCGATCGTCATAGTTTTCCGGAAGTACATAGGCGATAACATACGGCTCGCCGGGGTCGGCTATCCGCATCAGCTCATGTTCGCCCGCCGTGTCATAGCCCGGCGTAACCGATATGTACTCTACCCTTCCCGCGCGCGGGGCGTAGATCGTAAGCGGCGTGCTCTGTTTCTCCGCAAGCATATCGGCATACCTTTTCAGATACATTTTTCTGGTCTCGACACCGGCGTCAGGCAGTGCCGGCGGATTTTTCAGCGCCTCGATATCTCTCTGAGAGGCGAGCCGGCGCTCCTTCGCCTGATTATATTCGGCGCGGGTGGCGGCTCCTTTTTCCATCAGTTCCTTCATAACGCGTTCCTCATTCGCGAGATGGGCCATCATGCCGTCCTGATAGCTTGACGGACGGTTTGAAACCGCGGTACCGCCGGCGCGGCCAAGCGCCTCAAGTTCGGCCTCCACGCGCTGCCGCTCCGCCGCCTCCGCCTCGGGAATATTTCTCTTTACCTCCGCAAGGCGGCTGCCCGCGCGCACAAACTCACCCGGCTTTACATATATTTTCGTCACGACTCCGCCTCCGACGACGCTCACCGGATAGGAATCCATTGCCACAACACCCGAAGAGGATACAAAGAGCCAGTTCGCTCCCAGTGAAACAAGCAGCCACAGAAACGGAGTGAACACCGCGGCCAATATCAGCCACCACGTTACCTTTGAAACCTTCCTCTTTGCCGGGGCGTAATTTATCTTCATTCCGTCCTTACTCTCCGGATCGCCCATCTTGCCGAACGATATCCTCATCAGCGCATCACCTCATAATCTTTCCAATCCTGCACGACGATCCCCCGGTAGTTGCCGTATAAAGAAAGTTTTTTCCCCAGCTCGCCCATCGAGGTTAAAAAAACGCCGGTCCCCGCGGAGGCATAGCTTTCATTATCTGGCAGTGATCGCTCCACGCTCTGCGCCAGCACAAAATTAAATTGCGGATGACCGGTGAGGATGCGTGACATTCTTGACGCCGTCTTATCGGCGTTCGTGGAATATATCATCGGCGCTATATAGCCGATGCAGGCAGGCGGCAGCCTTTTGGCAACAATCTCCCCCAGCTTTCCCTCAAGATACCTCGGATGTATTGAGACAGAGACCGGCGCGCGGGCCGCCGCGCATGACTCCTTTATCGTGTCGATGAGCAGAGAAAGCAGCTTCGGGCGCATATTCGCCGCCCCCGGCAGGGAATCGGGCTCTATGTCGAGGTGTATGCCGCCAAATGGGAAAGCGGACATAGACCTTATTATAGAAATCAGCTTGCCCCTGTTCCCCGGAAAAAGCCAGGTAGGCTCGCCCAGAAGCAGCTCAAAAGATACCCCCATGGCCTCCCCCTCCGCAAGAAGGGTTTTTAAATTATTTCGCGCCTCCCCGCCCTGAAAGCTGCTTAGCTCTTTGCCCGTGAATGATATCAGCACCTTTGTGATGCCGCGCTCCCGCAGCCTGTTCAGCATGAGACGCCGCGAATCAGGGCGGAGAAACGGAGCCGCCTCCCATATATAGACGCTTTCCGGCCTGCCAGATACGCCGCCGTTCAGCCCCGTTGCCGCAGCCGGAACGGCGAAGGCTCCCGAAAACCACTGAGGCGACAGCATCTTCCCTATCGCCTCCGCGGAGGCAACGGAAGTACGGTCGGAGGGCTCGCTCTCCCGGCCGCGCGGATAGGCGTAACAGAGTATATCCGCGCCGCTTTCCATAAAAAGAAGGTACGAGTCAAGCACATCCATCGCCACCCGATAATATTGATAACGGCCGCTCTGCAGCTGCTCAAAGGTATCGCCGGCGATTGAGGCGTGACGCAGCAGCTTCTCACGAACATTTTCCGATATCGCCCTCAGCCGGGAAAGCTGTGCCTCGATATTCGCCGCAGCGTATGCCGCGTAAGAGAGAGCCTCTTCCGCCTCGCCCTCCAGCTTCATACGGGCAAAGTGTTCCTCGCGCTCCGCGCGCTCATAGTCGGCGCGCGCCGCGAGGTTTGCCTTGTCCTCGCGGGAAACGGCCGTTTTAAGCGGCTCGGAAATATTGAATCCAAGATACACTCCGCTGCCATAATCGCCGGGTTCCTCTTTACTTCCGGTTATTCCAAGCACCAGCGCGCTATCTCGGTCTACCCGTTTCGTGACATCGACAAGTTCGGCGTACTTTTCCAGCCCCTCCCTCCTCATCAGAGAAGCCGGATTTGCGGCGACGTCGGCATTCGCACCCTCAAACACCGGCAGCGTCGGGAAGGGAGGCTCCTCCGGCATCGGCCACATAACGCCGGTAGCCAGACGGATCACCTGAAGCGCCTGCACCCTCCTCAGATTTGAGACGGCTATGTCACGTTTCGCCATATCATAAGCGGCACGGAATTCAAGATTATCCGCCTCCAAAAGAAGAAACGCGTCCCTTCTCTCGTCAAGATACCTCGTCACATCCTCACGGGAACGGAGAAACTGCTTTGCCAGTTTTATCTTCTGAGATTCTATCCATAAGACCGCGTATGCCTTCCGCAGCGCCGTCAAATTGTGAAGCGCGAGCATTTGCGGTCGGTATTTGGAATCTATCGCCGTTATCTCCGCGTTGAGCCTGTTTATCCTGAGCCTGTTCCACGTACCGAAAAGCGGAAAACTAAGCCCCGTTCCCACTGTGATCTTTTCATAGCTTATATTGGTGGAACTGCCGACATACTGCGGTTCGTCATTATAGCCATAGGAGGCGTTGAAAAAATAACGGACGCCCTCCCTCTGTAATTCAAGTTCCTCGGTAAGCGCGTCGCGCCGCATCGCCGATATGGCCGCCAGCACCTCTGGACCGTCGCCGGCTTTGCCCTCAAGCTCATCCAACGCGGGGAACCCCCAAACCACGCTTGGATCAAGAAAAAAGATAGACAGTGTGACAATAAACGCGAACATGCGATAAGAAGGATACCTTTTGCCTGCAAAAACCGAAGCCTTTATCTCGATCACCATCCATAAATTGTTATATCGCCCTCCCATATATAAAACCAGAAAACGAGCTAAGTATGTATATCATAACTACATACAATCGCCCTAAGCATTAATGACGATTTATGGCCGGTAACGTACCGTTAACGCAGGCCGCCGCTGTATGCGGCACCAGGCGGCAGAGAGCCAGCAGCTCCTGCGCGCGAAGACAAAAAAAGAGAGCCAAGACTAAAAGTCTCAACTCTCTTTTCTCAATTAATTCCGGCAACGACCTACTCTCCCACGGATACCCTCCGTAGTACCATCGGCGATGAGAGGCTTAACTGCCAGGTTCGGCATGGAACTGGGTGGGACCCTCTCTCCATAATCACCGGAAACTTTATGAATAAACGCTTGCGCGTTCATCTGCTTTGTCATTTTCCACGCGAGATATTATATCACACGCTTTGGACTGTAGACCCTCTAACTTTTGTGATTTTGGCAGAGATTTGTTCCAGAAGACGTGAAGCGCGTAAGGAGGGCGAGTTAAGACGCACTCTAGTGCGTCGACGCGAGCCCGACCAGCGCTTTGCGGCTTCTGGGGCAAAGTTCTGTCAAAATCAGGTCTATAAAGGATTTATGAGGTTAAGGCCTCGGTGTATTAGTATTGGTCAGCTCAAAGGGCGTTACCCTCTTACACTCCCAACCTATCTAACCGGTCGTCTGCCGGACACCTTACTTGCTTATGCAATGAGGTATGCTCATCTTGAGGCCGGCTTCCCGCTTAGATGCCTTCAGCGGTTATCCGATCCGAACATGGCTACCCAGCTTTTACTCCTGGCGGAATAACTGGTTCACTAGCGGTTCGTCCATCCCGGTCCTCTCGTACTAGGGACAGTTCCTCTCAAATACCTTGCGCCCACAGTGGATAGGGACCGAACTGTCTCACGACGTTCTGAACCCAGCTCACGTACCGCTTTAATGGGCGAACAGACCAACCCTTGGGACCTGCTTCAGCCCCAGGATGCGATGAGCCGACATCGAGGTGCCAAACGCCGCCGTCGATAGGAACTCTCGGGCGGCATCAGCCTGTTATCCCCGGGGTAGCTTTTATCCGATGAGCGATGGCCTTTCCACTCAGGACCACCGGATCACTAGGACCAACTTTCGTTTCTGATCGACCTGTCAGTCTCACAGTTAAGCCACCTTATACCCTTACGCTCTTTGTGTGTTTTCCATTCACACTGAGGTGACCTTCGCGCGCCTCCGTTACTCTTTGGGAGGCGACCGCCCCAGTCAAACTGCCCGCCTGACAATGTCCCGCATCATGTTTCAATGCTTGCGGTTAGAATCCCAGCACAATAAGGGTGGTATTCCAACGGTGTCTCCATAAAGACTGACGTCCTTATTTCACTGACTCCCACCTATCCTATACATACTATACCGAAATTCAATATCAAGTTACAGTAAAGCTCCACGGGGTCTTTCCGTCCTACTGCGGGTAACTGGCGTCTTTACCAGTACCACAATTTCACCGGGTCCACTGTCGAGACAGCGCTCAGATCGTTACACCTTTCGTGCAGGTCGGAACTTACCCGACAAGGAATTTCGCTACCTTAGGACCGTTATAGTTACGGCCGCCGTTTACTGGGGCTTCAGTTCAAGGCTTCGACTTGCGTCTAACTTCTCCCTTTAACCTTCCAGCACCGGGCAGGTGTCAGACCCTATACTTCGGCTTGCGCCTTGAGCAGAGTCCTGTGTTTTAGTTAAACAGTCGCCTGAGCCTGGTTTCTGCGAACCAAAGATGCTTATTACGTATAGTATTGACATCTCCAGCCACTCCTTCTCCCGAAGTTACGGAGTCAACTTGCAGAGTTCCTTAACAATGGTTATCCCGTTCACCTTAGCCTTCTAAGCCAACCCACCTGTGTCGGTTTTGAGTACGGGTTCGATAGTTCTCCATAGTGGCTTTTCTCGGCAGCCGAGCATTTGCACCTTCTCGAATCAGATTCTTCCACGTCAGTTCTCGGCCTTTAGAAAAGGGATTTGCCTCTTTTTTCTAGCCTACGACTTTGTACCGGGATTTCCATCACCCGGCGTGCATAGCTTTCTGCGTCACCACTTCTGTCAAACGAGCTACCGAAGGGCGGGATTGTCTACCCGCTGTCCATCGACTACGCCTTTCGGCCTCGCCTTAGGTCCCGCCTAACCCTGGGTGGATGAACCTTCCCCAGGAATCCTTGGGTTTTCGGTGAGTGTGTTTTCGCACACTTTTCGCTACTCATGCCGTCATTCTCACTTCTTTATTGTCCACAGTGCCTTACAGCACTGCTTCGTCCTATAAAGAACGCTCCCCTACCAGTCAATAGATATCTCCATTGAATCCGAAGCTTCGGCGCCATGCTTAGCCCCCCACATTTTTGGCGCAGGGACGCTCGACCAGTGAGCTGTTACGCACTCTTTCAAGGGTGGCTGCTTCTGAGCCAACCTCCTGGCTGTCTGGGCATCCCCACATCCTTGTAACACTTAGCATGGGCTTTGGGACCTTAGCTGTCGGGCTGGGCTGTTTCCCTTTCGACTACGGATCTTCGCACTCGCAGTCTCACTCCCAATCTTGATCTGCAGGTATTCTGAGTTTGATTAAGCTCGGCAGGCAGTGCTGCCCCCTTACCTATTCAGTGCTTTACCCCCTGCAGTCTGTCGATTGAGGCTGCACCTCAATGCATTTCGGGGAGAACCAGCTATCACCATACTCGATTAGCTTTTCACTCCTATCCACACCTCATCCAGGCCTTTTTCAACAGGCTGTGGTTCGATCCTCCAACCGGTGTTACCCGGTCTTCAATCTGGACATGGATAGATCGTATGGCTTCGGGTCTATAGCACGCGACTTGCGCCCTGTTCAGACTCGCTTTCGCTGCAGCTGCAAACCTTGTAGTTTTTAACTTTGTCCACGTACTATAACTCGACGGCTCATTTTCCAAGAGGCACGAGGTCACATCCGAAGATGCTCCCTCTGCTTGTTAGCACGAGGTTTCAGGTCTGTTTCACTCCCCGCCAGGGGTGCTTTTCACCTTTCCCTCTCGGTACTGTTTCTCTATCGGTCGCTGAATGTGTTTAGCCTTGGACCGTGGTCGGCCCGGATTCGTACGGAATTTCACGTGCTCCGTATTACTTGGGTGTCTGTCTAAGAGGCCTTTGTATTTCACTTACGAGGCTTTCACTCTCTATGGCTCGATTTTCCAACTCGATTCGGTTATAAAACGGCTTTGTAACTCTTTCGGAGTTCTGCAGGACTCCGCGACAGGTCCCTCTACCCCATTTACACAACGCCTGCAGGCTTGGCATGTATATGGTTTGGGCTATGCCCCTTTCGCTCACCACTACTTGGGGTATCTCTTACGATTTCTTTTCCTCCGGGTACTGAGATGTTTCACTTCCCCGGGTTGCCGCCTATTGGATAGGCTCACAGGTTGCCCTGTGAAGGTTGCCCCATTCAGAGATCCGCGGATCACGGGATGCTTGCTCCTCCCCGCGGCTTTTCGCAGCTTGCTGCGTCTTTCTTCGGCATTCAGCGCCAAGGCATTCCCCTCGTGCTATGTTGTACCTTAACCTCATAAATCCTTTATTGACCTTGTATTGTCCTTGCGGTTTTGAAGGTCTTTTTGTCATGGTTCTTTTTGAACAAAAAGAATGAGAAAGCAAAAGGTCCTGTCGGGTCGTCTCAAAAGGGCACTTTGTTGTTTTAGCTGTCGCTTTACGCGACTGCTCC